>CAZATH010000006.1:0-22369 GCA_964487995.1 uncultured bacterium | reverse complement strand
AAACTGGCAATACATCTCCTCTAAGTATAAATACTTCTCCCACTTGTGTTTTCTTCATACGATCATCTTTTTCAACGACTTCATCTACGCTACCTAATGGAATTGCGTATACTTCATCTCCTACAGTAACCAAGAGTGCTGTAATAATGGCCAATGTAAGTGGTAGGCGAAGAATAAACTTGGTCCCCTTACCAAGCTCAGACTGAATTTCTATACTACCACCAAGCTGTTCTATAACAGCTTTAACCACATCCAGTCCTACTCCTCTTCCAGAAACATCTGTTACCTTTTCAGCAGTAGAAAATCCGGGTTTGAAAAGAAGTTCATAAATCTCACGCTTAGTAAGGTTTTCGGCATCTTCAGCAGATATAACTCCCTTTTCTATAGCCTTCTGCTTAACCTTCTCAGGGTCTATACCTCTACCATCATCTTCAACTTCTATAAAGACATAATTGCCTTCTGCATAGGCACGTAGCCACAAATGTCCTTCTTCTGGTTTGCCTGCAGCTTTTCTTTCTTCAGGAGTCTCTATTCCATGATCAATAGCATTACGCAGCAAGTGAACAAGGGGATCTCCCAATTTATCAAGTATAGATCTATCTATCTCTGTCTCTTCACCCTCTACAATGAACTGAACTTTTTTGCCAAATCGTTTTGCCAAATCTCTTACCATACGAGGGAACCTTCTAAATACAAAGGCCATAGGTGTCATACGCATAGACATAACCTCATTTTGCAGCTCTATTATAGATCTACCTATCCTCTCTATAACACCTTCCAATGCCTCGGCAGAGTTCTTCTCCTTAGCAACTTGAAGCTCGGTACGGTAGATAACAAGCTCTCCTACCAGATTCATCAGCTTGTCAAGTTTAGACAATGGCACACGTATTAGCTGTTCTATTTGATGTTTTTCCTTATGCTCAGCTTTCTTTTCACCTGCAGCAGCAGAGGAAGTGCTACTAGCAGCAGGAGCAGGCTGTTTCTTTTCACTTGCCGACAGTTTTTCTTCCTTCTTCTCATCTTTTTCTTGCTCAGAAGAGGCCTTCAACGCCTCAACATCTTTTATAACTTCTAAATTCACACTTTCTATCTCTGCAATTGATTCTATTTTCTTCTTTATCTCTTCCACATTGGTAGATGGAGGGAATATAGCCAAGAAATAAATATCCCTATCAAACTTCTCTTGCTCTATATCCTCAGCTGGGGGAACGGACTTAACTACCTCCCCTTCATGATCTTCTATAACTTTCACAACCATATAGGCACGAACACTCTTCATCATCGTGCCCTCGCGCATACGCACATGTATCTTTGCCACTACATTACCAGCCTTGGTAGCATCTTCAATAACCAAAATATCATAATCATTGAGTCCCATATCCATAACAGGTTCTGGCTTGCCGGCAGTAGAACCATCGGCTTCACTCTTCGGAGAAGATGTACTTGTAGAAACAGGCATTTTACCTGCTGCAGCTTCTTTCAATGCAGCAAGAAGATCTTCTTCTGGAGGTTGAACTTCATCGCCAGCAGCCAAATTATCAACTTGAGCCTGCAGGTAGTCAAGCACCCTAAATAGCATATCTATCAGTTCTTCTGGAAGGGTAGCCCCTTCCTTATCACGATAGGGTTGCAGTGCACTTTCCATTAGGTGGGTTACTTCTGCCATATGAGAAAATCCCATTGTAGCAGACATACCTTTAAGTGTGTGAGCTGCACGGAATATTTCCCTAATGGCATCTAGATCTCCTGGATGCTCCTCCAATACTAACAACTTTTCATTTAGGATCTGGAGATATTCCCTTGCCTCATCTATAAACACAGGGAGGTATTCATTAATATCTATTTCACTCATCTACCGTCCCCCCTTCCTTTTAACAAGTTATCAATATCAATCATCAAAACAAATTTATCATCCCACAATAAACTAGCTTTGAATTTCTCGGCTCCTTCCATTCCTTCAGGAACTTCTTTGAGCTCTGCTTCATCTACAAATAATATACCCAATATGTGATCAACTAAAATACCTATATCCTCTTCACCTTCCCTGCCTGTCGAAACCCACAGTATACGCATTTGTTTCTTTGCCTCTTCAGAAATATCTTCTCCACCATCTACTTCAAATAATTTTCGACCATCTACTACAGGTAACAAAATACCACGAACGTTCATAAGCCCCTTAACAATATCGGGAGCATTAGGAAGTCTGGTAATTTTATCGAGCTTAAGAATTTCTTTGACATATTCAATAGGGGCAGACATATATTTATCCTTTAGCCCGAATACCACCATGCCCACATTCATCTGCACCACCACCCTTTCTCACTTTTTCAAAAGGAGACACGGATAAAGATGTCCCTCATATAACCACATTCCTTCATCAACAACTTCAAGTCCAAGATTAGAAGCAAGAGATTCATCCTCCTCTGTTTCAATTATACCAACAATAATAAGATTTTTAGTACGCGAAGAACAACTTTTCAGATAATCTTCTACCATACTCAAAGGGCTTATAACAATACACGAAGATGTGTTTCGTCCATCAAACAAAAGTTCATAGCCAGATCTAACACCTTCATACTTAGCACTTGTGCGTTCGTAAAATTCCATTACCCTATAGAAAATCTTCACAAATGACTTCCAACTATTAACATCATTTCTATTAAATGATTCTAAAAAAGATAGATGGGATAAAGCCAAATAAAATCTCTTTAGGGGAGTATATATAGACTTTTTATCACCTGCAACATTCATCTCGCGTACAGAAAGTTTGCCTTCCAGTGTTCTATAGGCATTTCTCAGAGCAGCTATCATACTTTCTTCACTTATCTCCTCTTCACCAACATCTTCCCCTATATCAATATCGCCTGTGCCAGCGACCTTAGTTCTAAGATCTTGCCATACATCAAATACGTGTTTCCTCATGACAGGTGAAAGTTTTTCACCAGACTGCTCCAGCTTAAGTAGGTCATTGAGATATTTCACAGATTTTTCATACTGACCAAGCATGTAGGCAACAACCCCTGCAGAGTATATAACCTTAATAAAGATGCTACGAGAAGGATAACGTTCTCTATTGCTGGATAAGGCACTTTCGTACATATTTAATGCCTTCTCTAAATATTCCCTTTCCTCATTTTCACTACCCATTAAACGGTATATCCACGCAATCTTATGAAGTGTCATACCAAGCTTATGTTTGGGAGCATCTGTAAATTCCAAAAGCTTGTATACCCACTGATAAATCTTCAATGCACTTTCAGGTGTACGATCTGGATCTACTGCTGCTTCCTTATCAGAGGACGGAACTTTTACCAGAAACTTAATCAGTTCTGCTTTGTCACTTAAGGGTGGTTTATGAAACTGTGAACGATACGATGCATACCCACATTTGGGACACATATCTACCTCATAAAGGATAGGATGTTCTCCCTCTACATGTGGAAACATATCTATATCAATGGCCAATACCCTATAAGCATAACCTGGCCTAAGCACTTTAATCTTAAATGTGTTACCACATACAGGACACGTTCTTTCTTCATACCAATACGGTTTCATATTTATCAACCCCCAATATATTTTTCACAACCCCTAATATCCATTATAATATAAGGGTTATGGTAAAACTTAAATCACCAAACATAGTGCAATTGGCTATTTTAATCACGGCATCGCTAAGCATCATTATAGGAGCCGGACACCTACCTGTTGCCGACACCTTAGGATTGAAAATTATGAGCATATCCATTGTATTTTATGCAGGCTTTATCTTAGGTAGGGCAACAGAAAATTGGCTACTTATGAAAAAAACCCCATATACCGTTCTTAAGGAAGGCATATATAAAGAGCACAGTCATCCCATATATTTGGGAACATTTATGCTATTTGCAGGACTATCCCTAATGTTCAGATCAACATGGGGATTGGTATTTTCTACATTATGGGGGCTTTTTCTTACCTATCAAAGTATAAAAGAAAAAAGAGAGGTAAAAGAACTTGAAAAAAAATCTAAAGCTTCTGATAGATAGAAAGGGAAGACGCTTTCTCATACATGTAAAACCAGGTGGCAAAAGTCATTTCCACCACGGAACTATACTGCACGATGAAATTCTAGAAGGCAAAAGGACAATTATCTCTTCCAAAGGGGCCAAATTTATTGTAATGGATCCCTCCTTGGAAGATTATGTCCTTAAGATGCCCAGGAAAGCACAAATTGTATACCCTAAAGAAAGTGCAAGAATTGTCAGTTTGTTGGATTTAAAAAACGGCGATATCGTGTTAGAAGCAGGCAGTGGTTCTGGAAGCCTCACTCTATATCTCGGTAGAGCCGTTGCTCCATCAGGCAAAGTAATCTCCTACGATATCAGAGCTGAACATCAAAGGCAGGCCATTGCCAATGTAGAAGGATGGATTGAAAATATACCTGTAGAATGGCGTATTGGAAAGGTTGAAGATGTACCGGAAAGGCAATTTTACAATGCGGTAGTGCTTGATCTTCCAACTCCGTGGAATGTCATACCACATATCAAAAATGCCATCAAACCTTCTGGAAGAATTATTTTATACCTCCCCAATATACCTCAGATATTAAAAGCAGTTAGCAGTCTAAAAGAAAACAATTTCGTAAACATTCAAACGATGGAAATTTTAACCCGGTATTGGGAAATAGAGGAAAAATTGGGTATCGCGCATCCTGAAATGCGCATGGTATCACACACGGCATTTCTTATATATGCAGTATATCTACCCTAACATCTAACGCTGAATATCAGCCCAAGACAGTACATTATAAACAAAGATATTGTCACTGGTTAACGTGACAGTTAAATAAGGACCATAAGCATTGACTATTTTAGTAAATGTAGTAAAACCACCTGGCATTCTTCCAATATCGTATACGTAGTAATCTGGATCCAAAATATCCATAACTGATATGCGTCTGTTACGGGTAACAATTATAGGTCCTATAGGAACAAACTTAGATAACACAACCTTATATGTACCAGGAGGAAGAGGGGCAGGTGATCCTGCAAACACGAAATGCCCACCATCAAAACGTAGAATCCCCACTTTAGATTTAGATGCAACTAAATAGCTCTCTCCTTTCGTCTCTTTTATATCCAAAATAGGATATTTAAATGGACTTACAATTTCGTCAATAAGGTTGCCATCAAAATCTACAAACGAAAGATGATTAACATAGTCAATCATTAAAACCCCCAATTTATCAAGAATATACATTCCCCTGATCCAAGATTTACCTTTGAATCTAACTCTCTCATCAAACGGTGTCTTGATATAAATATCGTTTCCATCGTACAACGCAATTACATTTTTACCGGGTGCTACAGTTTCATAATGCCCTTTATAACCTTTAATGCTACCGTCTGAACGAATCCAATACACTTTCGTAGCAGTAACAACACCCAAGGAATCCATTTCCACATTGTATACCCGTGTTAAATCCTTGGTATAAAATCCAGTATGATAAAGGCTAAAATTATGCATGTCAAGGAACAAAATCTCATCTGTTGAAACTAAAGCCAGAGCATCACCAAGGGGATATATCCTCCTATCAGTTGATAAGGGAAGAGATGTATGGTTAACGACATGAAAGCCATCATCAACTGTAAGCTGTAACAATTTATCTTTTCCCAAAACGTACAAACCAAACATTGTAGCCGTGGCATCAACAACCGGTTTTACAGCTTTAAAGGGACCTACCCTGTCTTTGTGGGGTTCCAACTCAAAATCAAAATATGATGTTTCTCCTGGTTCAATCCACACCGATAAATCTAACTTATGAAAAAGTAATCTCTTTATACTAATCTTCTTACTACCTGGAAAAATCTTCTCAACAACCAAAGGGGTAAGACCTAGATAGGTATCCTCTATGTATATAGGCGTTCTTTCCGGATCAACGTTAACTACAACTCTGGACATGACCTCATTAAACAAGTTTTCAACTTCAAGAGATATATTAAAACCACTTCTTTTACATGCATTAACAATCTCAACAGCAAGGTCAAGAGCTCTTTTAAAACGATGCTCTCGACTTGCCGACAATGTTTTTATAAAAATTTCATCAAAGGCGCTGGGCACACTTTTTTCGTAAAGTGAAGGTTCTTTTGTAAGCCCCTTATCTATCCACTGCATAAATTCCTGGGAATTATCAGGTTCGAATGGCAAATGCCCTGTCATGATTTCATATAACATTAACCCCAACTGATATATATCGGTTCGAGGATCAAGAGGTTCTCCTTTGATTTGCTCAGGAGCCATATAAGCAGGGGTTACCGTATGAGAAAACATATTTATTGCAATACCAAAATCTGTAATCCTCGGCTCCTCAGAGCGATCATATAAGACATTTGCAGGTTTAATATCTCTATGAATAACACCGTTGGCATGGGCGAAATCTATTGCAAGCGAAATCTTTATTATATCTTCTATTAGTTTGAGTTTGTCAGGAAAACCTATTCTCTCCTTCAATGATCCACCAGGTAGATACTCCATCACAATGTATACATAACCTGGTGTATCAATAAAATCGTATAACTTAACAATGTATGGATGCATCAATCCCCTAAGAACAACAAACTCTCTTCTGTACGTATCGGCACTTTCATAGTTTTCCCTCTTCATCACTTTAACGGCTACATTCATTCCTGAATCCACTTCAACAGCTTTAAAGACCTGAGCCATACCGCCTTCGCCAATAAAATCAACAACAAGATACGTTGTATCCCTACCCTTGATTCTCTCACCAATTTTTACATATCTTACTCCCATACTATCACCACAATGCTAAAGTTATCATAGGCCCCCCTCTGATATACCAAATCTTTGATATTATTAACAGCCTTCAAAGGAGGGTTTTCTAAAAATTGATCTCTTATTTCAAGGGGACTAAGATGTAGCGTAACACCATCGGAAGCAAGGATAAGAATATCTTTTGACCTCAGTCTACACTCCACAATGTCAGGCTGGGAATATATACCTGGATATCCGCCCAAACAATTTACAAGTGTTGTATTAAGAACCAACTTATTTCCAGAGTAGACCCACGTACCTACCACATGAGGCTCATCTATCCTTTTGATACGTTCTCCTCTTATTAGAAATATAGGAGAATCACCCACATAGCCAATATAGGCACGGTCGTTATCAAATATGGCCATACTCATTGTCGTAGATGCTCCCCTCATAGAAGGATCAGCCTCTTGCAAAAAAAGCAATGCCTCCTGTACTTTGTCAAATATAGATTTAACTAGAAGCTTATTCGGTGATATCCCTCTGCTTACCATATCGTTGAAATATGCTACTGCAATTTCCACCGCAGCCTGGGATGCCCTCTCACCATAGGGACTACCAGCAACTCCATCTGCTACAACTGTCACAAACGGGGAAGTAAACACAGTGTGTGTACCACCAGCAGGATATACATAATCCTCCATATTATCTCTAACCTTACCAGTTTCAGCGACAGATATCACGAGCGCCATATAAGGGCAAACCTCTCCTTTCCAAATCGATCTCTATAGTATTGTACATTAAGCTCAGCAAGAGCGATATGCTCATCAAGTAAATACCTCGTAGAGGGATCAAATTCAAAAAGAAACTTTATTCCTTTTTTAAACATCAACTTATCTATAACACCAATAATGAACTCTACACCGCTACTGCCACCATATAACGCATTTTCCGGTTCATAAACAACGTTCTTAGGCACTGTAAGTTTGTCTGTAAGTGGCAAATAAGGTGGATTGGATATAATAAAATCAAAATCCCAAGGAGATATATCAAATAAAAATATGTCATCATGAAATAGGTAAAGCCTATCTATGACACCTTTCTGCCTTGCATTAACATGGCTATTAACAATAGCTATAGGATTGATATCTACACCTATAACCTGTTTTATATCCTTACGCCGCAGTAATAGGGAAATGCCTATAACCCCTGTCCCCACACCTATTTCCAATACATTGGAACTATCCGGAACAATGGATAAGGAAAGATTTACTAGATCCTCTGTTTCCTCACGTGGTATAAAAACACCAGGGAATACCAGAAAGGGTTCTCCTAAAAACTCTTCTACACCGCATATATACTGGAGCGGATAAGATCGGTATATGTCCTTTACAATCCTTGTTATTGCAGCGTCATCTACTTCTATATCAAAATCCCAACAACTATTTATACCCAAACAATATCTAATAATGAAACATATATCATAGGAATAAGCCTCACTATATACATCTTTCAGAGCCTGTCTAATATGCTCTCTGCACTGCTGAAGCCTCATACCTCACTTGTTAAACTAGCCAGCTTATCTTTTGTCTCAGCCATTCTTAGTGCATCAATCAGCTCATCCAAATCCCCATCAAGGACAGCATCTAAATTATAAAGCGTAAGCCCTATCCTATGATCAGTTACACGACTCTGAGGAAAATTATAGGTTCTTATCTTTTCACTTCTATCACCGGAACCTACAAGAGATTTTCTTAATGCTGATACCTCCTTTTCTTGTTCCTGTTGCAACATTTGATACACCCTTGCTTTCAGAATCTTCATTGCCTTAGCCCTATTTTGGTGTTGGGACCGTTCAGTGGTAACCACAACCGTTATACCTGTAGGCTTATGTATTAACCTTACACCGCTTTCACGTTTATTCTGATGTTGTCCACCTTTACCTCCTGATCTAAACGTCTCCATCTCTATATCATCAGGTTTAATATCAACTTCCACCTCATCAGGTTCTTTCATGACCACAACAGAGGCTGCAGAGGTATGTATTCTGCCCCCTGATTCGGTAACTGGCACCCTTTGAACACGATGAACTCCTCCCTCGTATTTAAGCCGTGAATAAACCCCCTCACCCTTTACCTCAAAGGTAATCTCCTTTATACCTCCCAAGTCGGTTTCATTAATAGACAACACATCAATACGCCATCCCTTTCTCTCGGCATAACGGGAATACATCCTAAATAAGTCTCCGGCAAACAGTGCCGCTTCCTCACCCCCCACACCTGCTCTAATTTCCATAATTACATTCCGCTCGTCATCTGGATCAGGGGGAACTAAAACATCGGGCAAAACTTCCATAATCTTCTCTATTTCTTTTTCCACATCTTTTAATTCTTCTTTGGCGAGCTCTAACATATCCTCATCGCTTTCCTCTTCCAAAATCTGTCTAGCCTCGTTCCTACGCTGAATAAGCATCAAATACTTTCTGGCAGTAGGTAAAACCTTAGAAAGTGCCTTTCTTTTACGGGAAAGGGCAACCATTTTTTTCTGGTTACCATATGTAGCTGGATCACTCAAGGCTTTTTCTACATCTTCGTATTCTTTAACAATCTCTTGACACTTTTTTATCAAAATCTCCTCAGGAATCACTATTTTCACCTCTCCTACTTCTTTGTTGCAGCACTATATTTATATAACAATCTTCATCACCCTCAGGACAGAATCCTAACATAACACAACGTGGCCCCACCCCATCAAAGATAATCGGGGCAACTCTCTTCACCTCACTAAGCATTAAAGCAGCAGCCTGCCTAATCTCCCACTGTGCATGGGTGCACAATCTAAGGCCAAAGAAATGTATAAGCTCTCTTGCATTCATCGTAACCATTATAGGAGATGTCACAGCCTGGGGAATAATAAACCTTGCATCCTCCTTAGGTATCCCCATAGCAATAAGCTTATAATACAACTCTACTGAACGATCTATATGTTCTCTATAAATATCCATCGTCTCTTTGGAAGAAGCAATGGATGTGGGCACCTGAAAAGCATTGGCTTCAATTTCCGTATATCTGTGAGAACGCTGACTATAGGAGGCAATCCGATGTCTCACCAATTGATGAGTACAAACTCTACTACAACCACTTACAATAAACGTAAAACTTACATGTTCAAGGACACTATGATGCCCTCTTTTTAAGACGGTATGAATGAGTTTTCGCATGCGTTTCTGATACTTAGGTTCATCCTTATGAATCATAATTTCATCCCACATCTCTAAAGGTTCATCGGTAGTATAAGTAAGTTTTGTAGCATAATACACCACCGCATCAGGATTAGGCGTATGGGCAAGCAACTTTACCTCTACCACTTCCATTCACCACTTAGCCTTTAAGAGTTTTCATCATCAATGATAAAAATTCATCATTGGTATTGGTCTCCTTGAGATAACTAATAAGTTCTTGAAGAGCCGCCATATTATCTCGCTCACTCAGAATTCTACGAAGATACCAAACAGCCTTCCGCTCTTCTTCATCATACAATTTCTCTTCATGTCTTGTCCCACTGCGATGGACATCAATAGCGGGGTATATTCTCCTCTCTGCCAGTTTTCTATCTAATACAAGCTCCATATTTCCTGTGCCCTTAAATTCCTCAAATATCACCTCATCCATACGACTTCCCGTTTCCACCAAGGCAGTAGCTAAAATTGTCAAACTACCACCTTCTCTAAAATTACGTGCAGCACCGAAAAATCTCTTAGGACCCATAAAGGCTGCCGGATCCAGACCACCAGAAAGGGTTCTTCCAGATGCAGGTAAATTGAGATTGTATGCCCGTGTCATACGTGTAATACCATCTAGGAGTATCAAGACATCTCTTCCAATCTCAGCTTGTCTTTTGGCATAATTAAGCACAAGTTCTGCAACTTGAGCATGATAAGTGGGTTCTAAATCAAACGTAGAGGCAATCACACGGGCATCAGGTACATTGTCGCGCATGTATGTAACCTCCTCAGGTCTTTCATCAATGAGTAAAATAATGACCTCGACCTCGGGATGATTCTTGGTTATAGCCCTAGCTATATCTTTAATAATGGTAGTCTTACCCGCTTTTGGAGGAGCAACAATCAATCCACGTTGTCCTTTACCAATAGGTGAAAACAGATCTATAATACGGGTCGTAAGCACCTTAGGACCAAGATATAAATTAAATCTATTTTCAGGAAATATAGGGGTAAGCTCTTCAAATTCTGCTCTCTTCTTATACTTTTTGTCAAACTCATCAACAGGAATTCTATTAATTTTGTGTATTTGAAGTAGAGAGTGATAGTTCTCTCCAGGATGTGGATCTCTCATTATACCTTCTATTTCGTCACCTGGTCTTAAACCAAATCTAGCAACCTGCTTAGGTGAAACATATACATCTAACCACCTTGTTGGTGGTCCTTTGATGATTTTCAAAAACCACTGTTCTTTTGGTTGTCTACCGTTGTCCTTACCCTTCTTCAAAACCAATATACCTCTATCTTCAAAGGTCCTATCTTTTACCTCAACATTAGTGCTCTTATGCTTCTTTTCATCGGATTTGACAGCTTCATTCTTTACAGTGCTTTCTTTTACTTCTTGTTTATGTTTTTCATTCTCCTCTTTATTAATATTCTCTGCAGGGGAAGAATTCCCCTGCAGAGATAAATATTCCTGAGCTACATCTTCATACCCATTAGACTTTAAATCCTTTAGAGCTTGCTGTGGATTTTCAAAGATATATGCCGTTATTTTTTCAGACATTTCAGCCTTGGTTAAGCTTCCAAGTTTAGACACACCCAAAGCTTTTCCTAGTTTTCTTAGATCGTTGTACTTATAGTGCGTCTTTAGATACGTTGCAAGACGTTTTCCTCTTTCATCTAGCATTCATAAATCCCTCCCTACTGTTATTCATCTTCTTTGTATACAACCCTTAGTTGTTTAACAGCTTTGACATCATCAAGCCTACCAATAGGGGCATTTAAGGGCGCTTTATGAAGCACTTCTGGATTATCCTGCGCCTCATTAAATATAGTCTCCAGAGCAGCTGCATACATATCAAGATTATATTTGGTCTCTGTTTCTGTAGGCTCTATCATTAAAGCCTCGGAAACAATAAGTGGGAAATAAATTGTTGGAGGATGAACTCCAAAATCAATAAGTCTCTTGGCAATATCCAATGTCTTAATCCCCTTATCCCTTAGAACCTTACCAGTGGCCACAAACTCATGCTTATACAGTTCTCCATATGGTATAGGGAAATACTTCTTAACCATGGATGCAAGATAGTTTGCATTGAGCACAGCCAATTTGCCAACCTCACGCAAACCCTCCCCACCAAGAGATATGATGTACATATAAGCCTTCAACAAGACCAAGAAGTTTGCATGGAACATACGCATTCTACCAATAGAATGTGGAACATCGTAGTTCAATCTAAACATACCACTATCTTCATCATAAACCACTGTCGGTACAGGTAGAAAATCTTTAAGATGATCTTTAACACCTATGGGACCGCTACCAGGTCCGCCTCCTCCATGGGGAGCAGAGAATGTTTTATGAAGATTTAGATGAACAATGTCAAATCCCATATCTCCTGGCCTTGCCATTCCAAGAATACCATTAAGATTTGCTCCATCGTAGTAAAGCAAGCCTCCAACACCATGAATCAGTTCTGCTATCTCTAGTATATTCTCCTCAAACACACCAAGGGTGTTAGGATTGGTCAACATAATCAGTGCAATTTCATTACCATACTTATCTACAATTTCCCGAAGGGCATCCATATCAACTTGACCTTTTTTATTGGACTTAACCTCTATTACATCAAATCCAGCCATAGCAGCTGAAGCAGGGTTAGTACCATGGGCACTATCAGGCACAATGGCAATATGTCGTGAATCTTCACCTTTTTGCTTAAAGTAAGCACGAGCAATAAAAGTACCGGTGAGCTCTCCATGTGCACCCGCAGCAGGGTGAAGTGATACAACGTCCATGCCGGTAATCTCTGCCAACAATTCAGATAGGTGATACATTACTGCAAGAGCTCCCTGAACGTCCTCATCTGGTTGATATGGATGAAGCATGGCAAATCTTGCATCAGAAGCCATATGCTCGTGAATTTTGGGATTGTATTTCATTGTGCATGATCCGAGGGGATAAAACCCTGTATCTACAGAAAAGTTTAGTTGAGACAACCTTGTATAATGCCTCACAACCTCAACCTCAGGTACATCTGGGAAAGGCAAATCTTCTCTGACTAAATCATCTGGAAGCTCAACTTCATAACTATCACCTACAGGGTCATCTATCTCATAGGTAGAACTTCCAATACCATCAAGCTCAAATATCAGATACTCAAGTATTTTATCTGCCATTATGTATCACCTCCGCAAGGTGAGCGGCAAGGCCATCAATATCCTCTTTGCTATGAAGTTCAGTTGTAGCCACAAGGAGATAATTCTCATATGCCGGTCCAAAAAATCTATGTAGTGGTACACCAGGGTATATACCTTCAGATGCCAACTGATTGAAGACTTCTTGAGCTGATACAGGAAGCTTAACTACAAATTCGTTGAAAAATGGAGCAGTAAATGGTAATTCTACACCTTCAACCTCAAGAAGCTTATCCTTGGCATAATGGGCAATTTTATAGTTAACATAAGCAAGCTTTTTGAAACCACTGCGTCCCAAAAGGGACATATACACTGTTGCCCTCAATGCCATAAGAAAGTGATTAGATGTAATATTGGATGTAGCCTTTGCCCTTCTGATATGCTGCTCTCGTGTTTGAAGCGTTAATACAAATCCCCTGGTACCCTCGGGATCTGTTGTTTCTCCAACGAGCCTTCCTGGCATCTGCCTAATATATTTGGTCTTTGTGGCAAGAAAACCAACACCCGGTCCTCCAAAAGCGGGATAATTCCCAAACCCTATAGCATCACCTACCACAATATCTGCTCCATAATATCCAGCGGGTTTAATTAAGCCATAAGAGAGAGGCTCCAAAACAACAGCTATATACAGTGCACCTTTACCATGGGTTATCTCAATAGCTTCCCTTTCCTTCTCAATGACGCCAAAGAAATTAGGAGATTGAACTATGACAGCTATAGTATCATCATCCACAAGCATGCCAAGATGTTCTGTATCTATTTGTCCTGTGGCTTTATCATATCTAATCTCCTCTATAATAGTTCCTTTAGGCTCAAGGTATGTTTTTAACACCTCTTTAATCTCAGGATGAAGTGTTGATGCAATGACAACCTTATTACGCTTACCCCTATGAATTCTTATTGCCATGTAAACTGCCTCAGCAGTAGCAGAGCCGGCATCGTACATGGATGAGTTAGCAACATCCATACCGGTTAATCTGGCAATATAGGTTTGCCACTCAAAAGAAACATGAAGTGATCCTTGAGATGCCTCAGCCTGATAAGGGGTATAGGCAGTATAAAACTCACCTCTTGATGCAATGGTATCTACAACAGCCGGAACATAGTGAGGGTAAATACCAGCCCCCATAAACGAAACGACCTCGTAAAGATCATAATTTTCATCTGCAAGATTGTCCATGTAGAATGTCAGTTCTTTTTCTGTCATAGGGGCAGAGAGGGCATCAAATGCCCCCTCTGCCTTTTGCCTAAGCTCTTCTGGGATGTCTTTAAATAGATCTTCTATACTGCCCACCCCTATCGCCCGAAGCATCTCCTCTATCTCATTCGGACGATGAGGTGTGTATCTCATATATCATTCCTCCCCTATCATTCTCTTATATTCATCTGCTGTCATTAAATTCTCCAGTTCGGATGGGTCCTCAAGCTCCAAAACAGCAATCCACCCATCACCATAGGGATCTTCATTGATTAGCTCGGGGCGATCGCCAAGCTCCTCATTAACCTCAATTACTTTACCGCTAACAGGACTGTAAACATCGGCAGCCGATTTCACAGACTCAACTACAGCAAGGGTATCACCAGCTGTTAATTCTTTACCAACTTCGGGAAGCTCTACAAAGACTATATCACCGAGTTCAGACTGAGCGTGATCGGTAATACCAATACGTACCTTTTTAGGACCAATTTTCTCGACCCATTCGTGTTCCTCTGAATACAGAAGATTCTCAGGAAAAGTCACCCCTCTTCACCTCCTTAAGATTCTTTGCGATATATAGGAAGCCCCACAATTTTAGCAGGATGGAGCTTTCCTCTGATTTCTACCATAACTTCTGTGTCTTTCTCAAGGGTGTATGGTACATATACCTGTGCTATACCAGCTCCTACAGCAGGACCATATGTACCACTCGACACATACCCTATTTCTCTTCCATCTTTATATATCTTATTGCCATGCCTAGGTACGGCACGATCTAGCATTATAATACCTGTTCTTCTTAGTAGTGGATCCTCTTCTATCCTCTTTTGCAAAGATTCCTTACCAAGAAACGTTTTTTTCTTCATTCTAATAAATCGCATCAAATTGGCCTCAACAGGTGTTGTACTTTCATCCATATCTTCTCCATAAAGTGGAAAACCAGCCTCTAATCTTAGTGAATCGCGTGCACCAAGTCCACAAGGTAATACTCCTACATCTTTACCTGCATCTAGAAGTATTTTCATTAGATCAGGACCTTTCTCCCACTCAACAAGAATTTCAAAGCCATCTTCTCCTGTATAACCTGTTCTCGCTATGGAAACGTCCATATCTGCAATCTTTCCAAAGGCAAAGCCGAAGAATGGTATTTCCTTTACGTTTACATCTCTTGCAACCTTATCAACCACCTCTTCAGCCTTCGGCCCTTGAATAGCTACCAGCGACCACTTCATAGATTCATCTACAAGCTCAACCTCTCTTTCTCCTACATGACGTGCTAGATGGGCAAAATCTTTTTCCACATTGGCTGCATTGACAATCAAAAGATATTCATCTTCTGATATACGATAAAAAATGAGGTCATCCACAATACCAGCATCTTCGTTGAGCATGGGGGTATAAACTGCCTTACCGACCCTAACACTCTTGACACGGGAAGGAAGCACATATCCAAGAAAGGATACGGCATCTTTACCCTTTACCCTAATCTCTCCCATATGGGAGAGGTCAAAAACACCGGCATTTTCTCTAACAGCCATATGCTCCTGCTTAATGGTAGTGTATCGCACCGGCATCTCCCATCCCCCAAATTCAGTAAAACGTGCACCGAGCTCTTTGTGGAGCTCATACATTGCCGTTCTCTTTGCCACTTTAGTCCCTCCTTTCTAAATCCCACAAAGAAAAGAATGATTGAAAGACAACCCCCAACTTATTTTCCTCTAAAGGATATATTACACCTTTTCCTTCTATGAGGGTAGCCTTCCACGTCACAAGGTTAATAAGGGCTAAACCATCTTTAGGACCAGCAACAGGAATAGCCACAACCCCTTCCTTCCACAGATATGGAGCACCAAGAAAAGTAGCACTGAGATTATCAAGAAGTTTAGATGTTTTCTCCATCACCAGCTCATCTGGAATAAAATCATCGGCAGCTTTCATAACAATCAAGGTATACTTCTTTCGCTGCCTAATAGATCTATATGCAAGCACATATACATCTCCTGCAGAAGAAATGTAAACTCTCTCGCCATGATAACCATCAGGTAAGGAAATTGGCATCCTTAGTTGCTTAAAAATGCCACCAACCTTTCCACCATAAATGTACACCTTATCATCGGTTAGTAAAGCTATAGTTGTATCGTATCCATCGGCTTGTATCGAAATATCTATTAACTTATCCAAAAAGGCATCAGAAAGACCATCAAATGTGCCCCACGATGAATTGACAAATGTAGATTTGATCACCATATTTCCCCCTGAGAGGTCAGGACTAACAAATGTCTTGGGGCTGGTCCAATCTACACCTTCGATCGTAGGCTTGGATATAGTGGTGGCTTTGTACCATTTATCCAGATAAGAAACGTGATCACTTTTAAGTTGAAATGCAATACGAAGTGCTGTTCCCACATCATTGGTAAAGGCAACAAAATATGTGCCATCAGACCACTTAACAGAAGACATATCCCAAACAGTAGAAATAGGTAATTTAACATCTTTATAGGTTTCAGTTGCAATATCTGTAATACTAACAGTACTCCACAGTGCAAGAGGCTCTATAAAATTACCCTGGGAACTTTGTCCTGTAGAGGAGGTTATCCCACCACCTGTAGCTGTGTCAATGGGAACACTAATGGTCTTTTTTAAAGAAGATGAATACCATATATACCATGCCCCTACCAGGAAGATAAGTATAACCGCCACCCAAACTGATGCACGATGCCCGTATTTTCTCCTTGCATCAGAAGCTCTAACACGTATTTTCTTTTTCTTCTCCCCTGATTGCCAAACATCCTGAAAATCGTCAACAGAAATTTTCCAATATGTAGTTCCATCACTTAGAACAATCTCAAACATATCTTCTGGATGGATAGGATACACTGCATACGAAACTCTAAAGTCTGCCTCACCGGGAGAAAGCACGTCCCACCTTAGATAATGGGTAAAGTCGTAAATTGGATCTGTTAAACACCTCTTTCTTCTCATACCATGCTGAAACACGTGTGCTTTCCCAAGAGGATATGTATAAACATTCCCTCCACTAAACCAAAGTATTACACCACGTGGCTTATCTCTTGTAGACTCATGCTTTCTGTGAAGATCCATTAACCACGACTTGACAAACTCAGAAAAATCCTCTTCTCCTTCGGTAAACTCTTCCACTAACCTATCAATATCATCAGCATCTACACCCTTAAGTGCATAAAAGAGCCAGCCCCTTTCTGGCTGGGTAGCCTCATAAAGATCGGCCCCCCAGCCAGACGGCATTTTATCACTACCAATCTCAGGACCAACAAGACTTAGCTTCAAAACACTGGCCATATACAAGCCCCTTTCTATTTATTGATCCACAGCGGTTGTCTATCACGGGCTGAGATTTCCTCTTTAATATTCTTGATAAACTCATCTAACGACATTGTTCCCACATCACCAAGATGCCGATGTCTCACAGACACAGTTCCTTCTTCTACTTCTCTGCCACCAATAATTAACATATACGGAATTTTCATCAACTGTGCTTTTCTAATACGTGCACCTAACTTTGCACCTGTATCTAAATCAATAACAACTCTTATCCTCTCTTTTCTCAAAGCATTATAAACATTTTTAGCATAATCCACCTGAGCATCGGAAATAGGCAAAACAATAACCTGTTCTGGGTGTAACCATGTTGGGAAAGCACCGGCATATTGCTCGATCAGTGTACCAAAAAATCTTTCAAATGAACCAAGCAGTGCCCTATGTATCATCACTGGTTCATGTTCTTTGCCATCTGGTCCAATATACTTCATGCCGAATCTACGTGGAAGATTAAAATCAAGTTGCACAGTAGCTGCTTGCCAACTACGGCCTATGGCATCCTTGAGTTTTATGTCAATAGCAGGTCCATAGAACTTTGCCTCACCTTCCATACGTTTATAAGGCAACTTCATATCCTCCAGTGCCCTTACTAGCGCTTTTTCTGCTATTTCCCATATTTCATCTTCACCGACATACCCCTTCTTATTGGCATCGTCTCTTACAGAAAGCTCTATATCGTATTCATCAAATCCAAATGTACGGAACATAAACAGGGCAAGATCAAGAACACCTTTTATTTCATCTTCAATTTGCTCTGGTGTGCAGAATATATGTGCATCATCTTGAGTAAATCCTCTAACTCTTAGAAGGCCATGTAAAACACCACTCTTTTCATAACGATAAACTGTTCCCATTTCAGCCCATCTAAGGGGAAGCTCTTTATAAGAACGTTGTTTACTCTTGTATATCTGAATGTGGAAAGGACAATTCATAGGTTTAACCATATATTCCTGGCCTTCAACATCCATTGGTGGGAACATATTTTGCCTGTAGTGATCAAGGTGTCCCGATATTTCCCATAAATGTATCTTGGCAATATGGGGGGTATATACAAATTCATATCCCCTATCCCAGTGAACTTCTCGCCAGAAGTCTTCTATAACCTTTCTAATCATGCCACCTCTGGGATGCCAAAGAACAAGGCCTGGCCCAATATCTTCTTGAATAGAGAATAGATCTTGTTCCTTACCAATCTTACGATGGTCTCTTCTGATAGCCTCCTCTCGCTGATGAAGATACTTCTCAAGATCTTCTTTTTTAGCCCACGCTGTGCCATATACCCTGGTCAACATCTCCCTATTTTCATCTCCACGCCAATAGGCACCACTCACAGATAAGAGTTTAAAATGCTTAAGAAATCCAGTAGATGGTATATGAGGTCCTCTACAGAGATCTACAAAATCACCTTGTTTGTAAAGAGAAACCTTATCTCCTTCTATATCATCAATTATCTCCAGTTTAAATAGTTCACCGGCTTCTTTCATAATATTGCGAGCTTCTTCCTTGGAAACCTCCAAACGCTCAAATGGGTAATCTGCCTTGATAATATTTCTCATCTCTTCTTCAATCTTAGGCAAATCCTCAGCAGATATACCACCTGGCACCAACATATCATAGTAAAAACCATCTTTAATAGTTGGTCCCACACCCAATTTTACCTGATTACCGAAAAGATGCTTAACAGCCTGTGCCATTATATGGGCTGCAGAATGTCTCAAAATTTCAAGCCCTTCCTCGCTATCAATATATATCCACTCTATTGTTTCTCCACCTTTAGGTGTATAAGATAGATCAACTGGTGTTCCATCAACCTTTGCCGCTATAATTTTCTTTCTCCTGCTGATAGGCACAAACTCAAAAAGGTGTCTTCTGTCTCCCATCTCCACTTCCTGGCCCTCAATTCTGATAATTGCCATATCATACGCCCCCTTTCAACTTACATGCTACTATTTTAAACAATTATAAACGAGTGTAATTATTCTTCATCTGAAACCTCTAATCTCTCCTTTAACGGATCAACAGATTCAACAACCTCCTCGGCATCCTCAAGTGCATATACTCTAAACAGATCCCTGTCACGTCTACTGATCGACTTAAGCCACTTAAGCCTTTGTCTTGCTGCATAAAGTGTTTTACCGCTAATACCACCCTTTTCCATCTTCTCCTCAAGTAGAGGCAAGGCAATGAGTGGATAGGCATCTATCTCATAGTATACACCATTCCATCCTTCGGCAATATATGGAAGTCCTGTTTCAAAAAACCATGATTTTCCTTCTCGCCACCCTTCAATAAGCTCATCGCCCCATGCTTTCAAAACATGACCGGCAAACTCACTGGTAGGCATTTTAATCTTCTGAGACAAATAGAGCAATGTGGTAGCCACCCTTTTGTAATCTGAAGGAAAGACTTTTATTGGTTCAGCTCCATACGTAATACTACTTAAAAATGCATTCTCCTCTCTAGCTACACGCCTCATCGTCTTTTTATCTGTTTTTCCTATCTCATAGACAGCCTCAACAAATGGTCTAGGAGAAGGTTGAGGAAGAAGAACAAATCTTGGGCTAGCTTCCCTCAACATCATGCGTACCCACTTATGTACACTCTTTCTAAAACCACCAACAAGTCCAACATCGGAAAGCCCTGGTCTTCCCGCACGTCCTGCCATTTGGAGGAACTCATTGGCAGTGTATGGAGTGCCATCATATCTTCGTGAGGAATTAAATACGACGACATCTGCAGGCATATTTACACCGTATGCAAGAGTTGTTGTGCCAACTACCACATCTACAACACCCTCTCTAAAGGCGATTTCCATCGCTATTTTCTCACCGGGAAGTAGGTTTCCATGATGCATTCCTACCCCCCTTTTAATAAGTTTTGCACGTATATAGCCTGAGCGTTCCCCTCCCACATCTTCAAGTATTTCCTTAAAACGTTTCCATCTATTTCTTACAGGCACCCTATATGAAGCTATCCTTCTAGCCACTTCAAACGCCTCTTTATATGAGTTAACAAACACAAGGGCTTTCCTCAATTTCTTCATAGAAAAAGTATGCTTAGGCACCTTTAACGGCACTGGACGTTTGGTATGCACATATAATATAGGTTCTTTAGCAGACAGAGATGCTAAAAACTCCAGAACTTCATTCATCTCCTCTCTTGTAGGTGCCAATGTTGCCGTCAGTAGCATAGGTATGGCATCCATATCACCTTCTCCCATCATCAGCAACACTTCGGCAAAAGTTCTTGCCCTGTCAGGACTAATAGATACGTAGTGAACCTCATCAAATACCACCAAAGAATGCTGCATTAAACCAGGAGAATTTCTGAGTATCTCAGTGGTAACCATCAATAGTGAACTTGATGTATTGGCATCGACATCTCCTGTGATAATACCAGGTTCCACCCCTTCTAACATGGAATACTTCAGTTCCATAAACCGTTCATTGGAAATGGCTTTTAAAGGAGAAGCATAAATAACACGGCGTCCTTCCTTTAATCCCCTTCTCATCATCTCGTATGCCACAGGGGTTTTTCCAGCCCCGGTAGGCGCAACCACAGCAAGCATGTGCTTTCCATCCATATGAGAAGAGAGATAATCTACTGCCTCTCTTTGCCATCTTCTTAAAGTAATCTTCTTGCCATAAATGTTATACATATATTCACCTCCACCTTTTATATAAGATACAATAACATGCCAGTTTACAGGTAAATATATACTACATGCTAAACTTATGATATGAAAGGAGGCGATCATATGCCACAGGTAAAAGACATGTCACTTGCACCTGAGGGACACAAGAAGATAAATTGGGTTAAACATCATATGAAGGTTTTACCATTAATAAAGAAACAGATGGAGGAAAAAAACATATTTCACAACGTTCGTATAGGCATGTCTATACATTTAGAGGCAAAGACCGCATACTTAGCTCTAACTTTAAAAGAATTAGGGGCTTTTGTAGCTATTACCTCATCTAACCCATTATCAACACAAGACGACGTTGCTGCTGCACTAGCAGATAGCGGCATCGAAGTATTTGCATGGCGTGGAGAAACACCAGAGGAATACATGGAAAATCAAAAAAGAGTTTTAAAAACAGAGCCCAATTTAATCTTAGATGATGGTTTAGATCTAACAACTACCGTTGTTGAAAGCATGCCTGAACTTGCCTCGAATATATGGGGTGCATCAGAGGAAACCACAACAGGTGTTCACAGGGCGAGAGCTCTTGCCCAAGCTGGAAAATTGCCATATCCTCTTATTGCACTCAACGATGCCTACATTAAGTACCTATTTGACAACCGTTACGGCACAGGCGAAAGTGTTCCCATAGCAATATCTAGGGGAACAAATCTCCTTATAGCAGGAAAAACAGTAGTTATTGCCGGTTACGGATGGTGTGGAAGAGGTGTAGCCAGGGTAATGAAGGGAATGGGTGCTCACACAATAGTTACAGAAATTGACCCAATTAGAGCACTGGAGGCAATTTACGATGGACACCAGGTAATGACGATGGATGAAGCTGCTAAAATAGGAGATATCTTTGTTACCACTACAGGTATGAAAAATGTTATACGCCGTGAACATTTACTATCAATGAAGGATGGTGCCATTTTAAGCAATGCAGGACACTTCA
>CAZATH010000005.1:19878-23810 GCA_964487995.1 uncultured bacterium | reverse complement strand
TCAAGCATGAGCTGGAAAGTATTAATCGATGAAGACCACCCTCTATAAATACCCAATAAAAATACAACAGCCACAATACCAAGAGTAATTACACTTAACTTCTTACTAAACTGAGCCATTTTCTTCTGAAGAGGAGTTCTTTCTTCTTCCATTGAAGCTAACGAGGAAGCTATTTTACCTAACTCTGTAGCAGAACCGGTGGAAACAACTATGCCTTTTGCCCTACCCTTAACAATAGAAGTTCCCATGTATAACATATTTTTTCTGTCTGCTAGTGATGCATCTTCTTCTATTATCCCAGATTCTTTCATAACAGAATGTGATTCACCCGTAAGGATAGATTCGTCAACCATTAACCCAAAAGATTCTATAATATACACATCTGCTGGAACCTTATCCCCAGCTTCTAATAAAATCACATCGCCTGGGACTATATTCTCAATGGATATATCCATTATCGCACCATCTCTTAAAACACGTGCATGAGGCGTTGTCAATGTCTTTAAGGCATCCAGGGCACTTTCAGCCTTATATTCCTGGTATATACCGATAATGGCGTTAAGCACAACGATTACTATAATGGCAATGGCATCTACAAATTCACCTACAAAGATAGAAATTATAGAAGCCACAAGAAGTAATATAATCATAGGATCCAAAAGCTGTTCTATTAACCGATCAAGGAAAGTTTTCTTTTTACCCTCAGGAAGAACATTTTTACCAAATTTCTCAAGACGCCTACTGGACTCTTCTAGAGATAATCCTCTTTCAGGATCGACTCCCAACTTGCCCATAACTTCTTGGACGGTAAGATTATGCCATTTACCCACACTACTTCCCTCCTCATGGAAGTTCTAACCCAACATCTTTGCTATTCTAACATATAAATCTTTACACAAACATAGAACAGCAAAAATAAAAAAAGAGGAGGAAACCCTCCTCTTTGGAGCGGGTGACGGGATTCGAACCCGCGACCTCCTCCGTGGCAGGGAGGCGCTCTACCACTGAGCTACACCCGCCCCTCACCATCGCAACAGCATTATAGCAAAAATTATTTCTCATTGTCAAGGGTACCTAGTAGTAATAAAAGACTCCTCATATCTTCAACACTTTCCACAATCCATTTGGCTTTAGACGGTTGGGGACCAACCTTAATGGTCCAGGCATGTGGTGGCATAGCCTCAAACATGTCTTCATCTGTCCAATCGTCACCCGATGCCAAGATAAAGTCAGCTCCTTCTATAAACCTTGCCGATGCAATACCCTTATTAATGCCTGCCACTCTTACTTCTATCACCTTATTACCATCAATAATCTCCAAATCCTTACCCGATATGAGAGACATTAGCACCTCTTTTAGTTCAGCTGCCATTACTTGGGCATGTTCTGGAAGAGCCATTCTATAATGCCATGCAATAGCATGCTCCTTTTCTTCCACAAATGCTCCCGCTGTTCTGTCTGCATAAAGCTCCATAATCGGTCTAATATCATCCTTCCAATCAGATGGAATAGATATTAAAGTCATCCAATCCTTACCAGCTCTTTTTATCCATGCCCCATGTTCTGCTACAAATGAAAGTGGCAAATCCCCAAACCACTTATCTAACGTTTTTCTATCCCTCCCACTTACAATGACAACATCGGCTTTTTGACTGAGTCCTCGCAATATTTCTTTAAGCTCCCTATCTGGCTTTGCATATTCTGGTCTTCTCACAATTTTAGTCAACGTGCCATCATAATCTAGTAGCAAAACTCGTCTCTGGGATGATACAAACTCCTTCTTCATACGCTGAATTGCCTTATCTGTCAGTATCTTGCCTGCAAACTGTCTATGATAATCCTTAATATTATCTAACCGATCAACAAAATCTTCAGCCCAGCGATAAACATTCCATTTCTTAACACGTTCAAACATCTTAGACATTCTCTCTTTTTTCTCATCTACGGGCATAGTTATTGCATTGAAGATAGCACGTGCTACTCCCTCTGTATCCATAGGGTTGACCAAGATAGCCTCGCCAAGCTCAGCCGCTGCACCGGCCATCTCACTTAAGACAAGCATACCCCCCTTACCCTGTTTAACCGCTATATACTCCTTAGCAACCAGGTTCATACCATCTCTAATGGGAGTAATCAAAGCAACATCTGCAAGAGCATACAAGGGAACCAACTCCTCTTGTGGGAAGCTCTTATACATATACCAAATAGGAATAACCCCCCAACCGCCATACTTACCGTTGATCTGACCCACCAGTTTATCAATTCTCTCTTTCATATCCTGATAAGTTTCCACCTGAGCCCTTGAAGGAACAACAATCAAAGCAAATATAACTTTATCTCTCATTTTAGGATACTTTTCAAAAAACCTCTCTATAGCTTTTAAACGTAGATCTATACCCTTAGAGTAATCCAAACGATCAATAGAAAGAACCAAGTGCCTACCATGGAGTTTCTTTTTATAATCCTCTATTTTCTTTCTAACCAATTCACTACTAGCAAGGTTAATAAATCTCTCTGTATCTATTCCCATAGGAAATGCAGATGCCTTAATCTGTCTCTTTCCCACCCATAACCTTCCAATATGATGTTCAATGCCTACAATTCTCCGCACACTGCTCAGAAAATGTCTTACATAATCATAAGTGTGAAATCCTAGCAGATCAGCTCCCAAAAGTCCCTCCAGTAACTCTCTTCTCTCGGGAAGCAATCGGAAAACCTCATAAGATGGAAAAGGTATATGCAAGAAAAATCCAATTGTAGCATCGGGTATTTCATCTCTTACCATTTGAGGAACTAAAAACAAATGGTAGTCATGAACCCATATAATATCTCCTTCTCGATATAAAGAGACAATCTTTCTAGCAAACTTCCTATTAACGGCAACATACCTTTTCCACATCTCTTTATCACTAAAAACCGTATAATTGGCAAAATAGTGAAAGAGGGGCCATAGTGTCTTATTGGAATATCCATGATAATATCCCGCAATATCGCGTGAAGAAAGAAAAACTGGCTCAAAACCATCACGTCTTAACACCATTTCTAGATCTTCTCTCTCTTCTATCGACAAGGTATCAGATGCCATGCCAGGCCAACCAATCCAAATACTCTCGCTTCGTTCAAACACAGCAGAAACACCTGTTGCCAAACCTCCTACACTTTTTTTAGTGATAAAATCTCCTTTGCGTTTTGTAACCGTAACTGGTAATCTATTAGAGACGATAATATAACGCATAAAATCACCCCCTTCTTCTGTAATAATACCAAAGGGAGGTGAAACATATGCAGAAAAAACTCTTATCGTATCGCAAAGTTATAGGTGATAAAGAGATTTATGAGATTCATAAAGCAGCAAGACCACTCCTTGGCAAACATGTAGTTCACATCAACTCCACCTATCAAGGTGGTGGCGTAGCGGAAATGCTAAACACTTTGATCCCATTAATGAATTCTATTGGCGTCAAGACAGGTTGGAGAATACTCCATGGGACACCTGAATTTTTTAATATTACTAAGTCATTTCACAATGCCTTGCAGGGAGCAGATATTGAGTTAACGGAGCAAGTAAAGAGAATATATGAAAACACCGTAGAGGCTTTTTCCGTCTTTACACATTTAAACCATGATTTTGTCATCGTTCACGACCCACAACCTCTACCATTGATATCCTTTTATAAAAAATCACAGCCATGGATATGGAGATGCCATATAGATATAACCAACCCCAATAAAGCTCTGTGGGAATACTTAAAAGGTTTTATCCTACCCTACGACAGGGTTATTATATCTAGCCCTAAATATAAGAAGGATGACCTTCCTAACCCTCAAGTCATATTCTACCCAGCCATTGATCCTCTCTCCGAGAAGAATAGAGAAATGTCAACCCATGAGATCAACGAAATTGTAGAAAAATACGGTATCAAAACTGATAA
>CAZATH010000005.1:0-19868 GCA_964487995.1 uncultured bacterium | reverse complement strand
GATAAACCACTGATCGTTCAAATATCCCGATTTGATCCATGGAAAGATCCAATAGGGGTAATAGAAGTATTTAAGAGAGTTAAGAAAAATATTGATGCGAGATTGGTACTATTAGGCAACATGGCAAGCGACGATCCTGAGGGATGGAAAATATACAGACAAGTAGAAGAAGCCGCCAAGGATTTCATCTCTAAGGGAGAGGTAATACTGCTCACGGTAGATTCTTCTACTCTGGTTAATGCACTACAACGAAAAGCCGACGTGATAATACAGAAATCTACGCGAGAAGGGTTTGGACTCACTGTAACAGAAGCTATGTGGAAGAAAAAAGCTGTAGTAGCATCTAATGTCGGCGGCATTACACTGCAAATAAAAGATGGGGAAAATGGTTTTCTACTTGACCCCAACGATTATGACGGATTTGCCAATGTGATAGTAAAACTCCTGGAAGATAAAGCACTTAGAGAAGAAATAGGTAATAAGGCTCATCAGAGTGTTAGAGAAAAGTTCCTCATAACCAGGCTTCTTAAAGACTACCTCCAGCTACTTAACCAACTTTGAGGAGACGGGGCATAATGCCCCGTAATTTTTTTCTACCATTTTTGTATTATTTGATATAATACAAATAGACAGGTGATGATAAGTGGACATTAAAATAGATTTTCATAAAGGAAAACCGATATACGAACAAATCATAGAACAAATAAAACTCATGATATCCACAGGTACATTGCAACCAAACGACAAGATTCCTACCATCCGCAACATGGCAAAAAAACTTGGTGTAAATCCCGGCACTGTTGCCAAGGCATATAGAGACCTCCTTAAAGATGGGTATCTGATTACCCGAGGTAGTGGTGGAACTTACATCAGTGTCAATGCTAAAAAACTACTTGAAAAAGAGAAAAGTAAATTAATAATCCAAGAAATCAGTGAATGTATTGAAAAGGCAAAGTTACTGGGCATCACCAAAGACGAAATATTCCAAATCTTAGACAAGGAGTGGAATAATATATGTTTGAGGTAAATAACCTACACGTAAGGGTCAATGGAGAACTAATTATTAGAGACATATCATTCTATCTATCTCCTGGCAACTGTCTGTCAATCATTGGGCCTGTAGGTGCTGGTAAGACAACACTACTAAGAACTATCGCCGGTCTCATTAAACCTATATCTGGGATAATATTCAAACCTAAGAACTATTTTTATATACCTCAAAACACCTTGATTTATCCTTCTTTTTCTGCAATAGGAATTTGCAAGTTCATTCAATGTGACATTGAGCATATGAAGGTATTAGCCAATAAATGGAATGTTCCCATAGACAGAAAACTAACAGAATTATCAGAAGGAACACGCAGAGCCATCTTCTGGATACTTGCATCATTAAGCAATCCACAGTTAATTATTGCTGATGAACCATGGCAAGGAACAGATTTATGGCTAAGGGAACTAATAAGAAATGAAATGATTAACCTTCTTAGTCAAGACAAGATTATCATACTCGCCTCCCACGAACTATGGGAAATAGAAAAGATATGTAGCCATATAATGATTCTTCATAGAGGAACCGCTGTTATGTTTGAAGAGTTGGATATCCTGAAAGAAACTAAACGTCAAAATCTAGAATCTATATATTTAGAAGTTATTGGAGGGGAAAAAGATGAGAATGTTTAAACTCTTTTTTCTTGAAGATGGTCGAAAAACATTTTGGCTATACCTCATTCTTATATCTGTGGTTTATCTCGTCACCAACATCAATCCCGAATCGGAAAAGGTAATACAAAAATTTGGCATGAATTTAAACACCATAATAATGCTATTTGGTATACTATCAGGGCTTATAATAGGTGTTATAGAACCATACATACCTTCTTTACTATCTATTAAAGGGGAATGGTATAAAACACTACACCTACCATATTATGAGATACCTTTATACTTTCTCACATACAGTATAATTTTTTCTTCTGTGCCAGCCATTACTCTAATCTTGAAAGGATTTAGTTTAACCTACACCTTTCAATACTTTTTAACTTTTAGTGTATTAATATCCTTTACAACTGCCACTATCAAAAGTCTAATTGCATCAATATTCAACAAACTAAATACCAATAGCTCTGTCATACTAATACTATTTATCGTAGCCATCATAACATTTGCGGGAGATATATCAGAGGCCATTGTATCCGATCCCCCTATTTATAGCTTAATCTCTGTATCAATATGCGTAATTGGTAATTATATCCTCATAAAGGAGGTGCATATACATTGATTGAAATCATTAATTTGAAAAGAAGTTTTGGGAAAACAGAAGTATTAAAGGGAATCACATTAAATGCCAAACCAGGACAAGTTACAGGACTGCTTGGACCTAATGGTGCTGGTAAAACGACAACAATAAAAATCCTTAGTACGATTTTGCGCCCTCATAGCGGTGATGTTAAAATTCAAGGTATTAGCATTAAAGAAAGTCCGGAAAAGGTTAGAAAACATTTAGGTGTCGTCTTCGAAGAATCGGGAATATACAGAAGACTAACAGGAATAGAAAACATCCTGTACTTTGCAAGACTGGCTGACGTTTCCACCGAAGAGGCGAAAAAACGAATGATAAATTTATTTGACCTACTGGCTGTAGACTATGCACACAAACTTGCTGGAACATATTCTAAAGGAATGATGCAAAAAATCAATCTTATAAGATCTGTAATACACAATCCACCTGTTGTAGTGCTCGACGAACCTACAAACGGACTAGATGTACCATCCACAAGGGCTGTGGAGACGTTCATCAAGGAAATGAAAGAAGAAGGTAAAACAATTTTACTATCAACCCATCTTATGACTCAGGTAGAAAAATTATGTGATTACATCTACATCATACACAAAGGCCAAATTGTAGAACAGGGAACACCTGATGATATTAAAGAAAAGTATCAAACCAACACCGTTGAAGATGCATTTTTAAAGGTGGTGAATGGCTATGTGGAATAAAACAGTAACTGTAATAAGCAAAGAACTAAAAGATCTCTTCCGAGAAAAGCGTACCATCTTTATGACTATTGTGCTTCCCGCCATTTTAATGCCAGCACTTCTCATAGGTATGTTTTACTTGCAAAACATAACGGATAAAAAGGAGTCAATAAAAGGCGAAATAGTGGCAATAGAAAAAACAGATACCCTAAGTAAACACTACTTAGATATTGTTAAAAATCAAGGCTTAATCAAGAAATATATAGAAGTAGATGACATTAAAAAAGCTATAGAAAACGGAAAAGCCTTTATTGGAATTAAACTATTAAAAACCAATGACCACATAATTATCCAGACCTACTATAATGTAGAAAAACCTAAGACCAGGACCACAATACAACAAATAGCATCTATCATAAAGGAATATTACGTAGCGGAGTATCTACAAATACACGGCCTACCGCCTGTTAATATAGAAACCACTATAAAACCACAACCTATTGGTGACCCTCTTGCCATGGCCAAAGCCATGACCGGTTATCTTCTTGGGCTATTTCTCGTAATGTTCACCACTATAGGTAATACATATTTAGGGGCAGATATAGGGGCTGGTGAAAAAGAAAGAGGAACTCTACTCCCACTCCTGGCATCCCCCACAGATAGAAAAGCCATTGCTACAGGTAAATGGCTGGCATTGACAATTACTAATCTCATCTCAGCAAGCGCACTGTTGGCTGGAGAAGGATTCGCCTTCTGGTATATGTTTACCAAAACAGCAGAGGATACAGCATCTAATAACATCAACGTGGGTACCTTTGCCCAACTCATAAACATCAACACAATGCTCATGTTATTGGTAGCTGCTATTCTATTGGCATTGTTTGGTGCAGCGATACAACTGATTATATCAATGTGGAGTAAAACGTTAAGAGAAGCTCAATTATACCTGGGACAACTGGGACTATTGGTGTTTTTACCTGCTATGACAATCATTCCTACCATGATAAGTGGTGGTAAGATGCCATTATGGTCATTTTTTATACCAATCGTAAATACAATGGCTATTGTCTACGCATCAGTAATGGGAAGTATAACCGCGTTGCACATCATAGTAGCATTTGGCATTAACATCTTAATTTCCAGTATAGTAATATACTTCGTAATAAAGATACTAGATATGGAACAAGTAATCTTGAGGATGTAAAAATAACTTCCAAGAGAAAGATTAAAAACAAAAAGGAGGGGAAAATCCCCTCCTTTTTGTTATCTGTAGAAGACACATATTAACGCTTTCTGTACTGCCTTGCCCTCCTGGCCCTGTGAAGACCATATTTTTTCCTTTCCTTCTCACGAGGATCCCTTGTAAGAAGTCCCTCTTTCTTCAATATGGGTCTTAATTCTGGATTATCGGCAATCAGCCACCTGGCAATTGCCAAACGTATTGCATCTGCCTGACCAGATTTTCCTCCACCGCGAACACGGGCTATAACATCATATTTCTCCTTAACACCCACAACATTTAATGGCTTATCCACCAGCATCTCAAGGAGCTTACGGTGGAAATATCTTCTGTAATCATAACCATTTACCCATACCCTTCCGGTACCAGGCACGAGATATACCCTTGCAACTGCTTCTTTACGACGACCAACTGTTATTAATCTTCCTTTCACTGCCTATCCCTCCTCATACCCACTTGGGCTCATACTTCACTGGTTTCTGAGCCTGATGTGGATGTTCTGGTCCACTATATACTTTCAGGCGGCTAAGCATCTTCTTACCTGTAGCCGTTTTAGGAAGCATACCCTTCACAGCTCTCTTGATAATCTTCTCAGGAGTACGCTGTCTCATTAGCCAGAGAGGGGTTTCTCTTAGGTGCCCCAGATAACCTGAGTGAGAATAGTAGACTTTCTTATGTTCCTTTTTGCCGGTAACTTTTACCTTCTCTGCATTGACAACAATTACAAAATCACCCACATCAACACTTGGTGTATAGATAGGCTTATGTTTACCTCTTAAGAGCACTGCTATCTCAGAGGCAAGCCTACCTAAGGTTTTACCTTCTGCATCTATAAGCCACCAAGTGCGTTTAACCTCTTCTTTTTTAGGTATTATTGTCTTCATCGCTCTCACACTCCTCCTGCCACTTTATATCTATTTCATTATAGCGTATCTCTTTCAATATGAGACCACGTGCTGGGGCAGATTTGCCCCTCATATTTATGTTACCATTCAAAACATATCTAGTGGCACCTTCTGGCAACCTGCCTGTAGCGACATCTACCAGCGTACCAACAATCAATCGCACCATACCATACAAAAAACCTGAAGACCTAAAAGAGAGTATAACATATTTACCTTCTTTGGTCAAGGACACATCAACAGTACGAACCGTATTCTTTCGTGGAGCCCCTTTTTTAGAGAAATATTTAAAATCGTGGGTACCTGAAATCAACTTAATCTCTCTCCTTAACTTTTCTATATCAACATTTCTAACCCACCAAACATAATTTCTTTCAAATACCGAAGTAGGACAAAGAGATAACCGATAAATATATTCTTTCTCATGAAGGGTCCTTTGAGGATGAAAATCGAGAGGAACATAAGCTACCCTCCACACTCTAATATCAGAAGGTAATAATCCTCGCATGATGTGAAACCACCGTAAGATGGGAATATCCCGATTGGAAACAAAAGAAATTACCTGATATAGGGCATGAACGCCAGTATCAGTTCGTGATGCATACTCTAGTCTTACATCTCTATTTTCTACAGTGGAAATCGCCTTCTCTAAGACACCTTGAACGGTCCTCAATCCTGGTTGATACTGAAAACCATGAAAACCTGTTCCATCGTATTCCACTACAAATGCTATCTTACGCATAATAAAAGCTCACCACCAACATAGCTAGCAGGAAAAGCAGTAGAATAACATCAATCCACTTAAAACGGATTTCCTTCACAGGAGGGATTCCCTTCTTTACATCAACACCACGAAGATACAGAGATATTGCCATAGCCTCAGATTTCAATGTTGCAGAAACGAATACGGGAACAAGCACAGAATATCCAGCACTTATAACATGTTTAAACTTACGAATATCAAAGCCCCGTGCCCTTTGGGATATTATAATTCTATCAACTTCTTCTCCCATAAGGGGAATAAATCTAAGTGTCATTGCCATAACAAAGGCAATTTCAGAAACAGGAAATTTAAGCAGTGATAATGGAGAAAGCAAAATGGAAATACCATAAGTAAGGTCAAAGGTAGACATAACCATAGACATCATTGACAATATCAATATCATTAACAGAAACCTGTAACCAGTATACATAGCCCAGATAACATTGCCTGTAGAAAAGAGAGAAACAATCATCAGAATAAAAATTAACCATACAGCCCCATAGGTTTTACGATATAAGTCTTTCAATGATACCTCAAAGTCAAAAAGCCACCAGATAAATATTAAAGAAACTATCACAGTCCAAACAATATCACGCCACAAGAGAACTGAAATTGAAACGGACCAAATAATAAAAGTGGTGGGATGAATACTATTTCTCAAAACCATAAAATCTTCCCCACCTATGGTATAACACGTATTCAGGAGGCATAAGCCCAAATTTGAGCATCGTTTGAACATCTGTTGGTTCTACCTGATGCAACTTACCCTCAAACATAATTAATGTTTCATCAGCATAACACGTATCTTCTAAATGATGGGTGGTAAATAAAACAATCTTCCCTTTTTGGGCATATGATGAAAAGAAAGACAATATCTGTTTAGCAGATATACCATCCAGCCCAGCAGTAGGCTCATCAAGAAGTAGTACAGAAGGCTCATGAACAAGAGAAGCGGCCAAAGAAACTTTCCTCTTCTCACCTCCGGACAGAAAGTGGGGATTACGCTCAATAAAACTTTCATCAAGTCCCACTATAGCCATTGCCTTTATCACCCTATCGCGAAATTCATCCTTTTTTTCAGGATACAACATCTTAAGGGCAAATGCTATTTCTTCAAATACAGAAAGTGCAAATATACTCCTATCAGGATATTGAAATGCTATGCCAACCTGTTTGCGCAACTGTATCTCTGTCATTGAATCAATATCTATATCGTTGAAAACAATCTTTCCCGACATAGGCTTCAACAAACGAGCAATAAGTTTCAGAAGGGTACTTTTACCAGATGCCATAGCACCTAGCAGAGCATATACTTTTCCACCTACAAACTCATATGATAGATTATCAATAATAAGTCTTTTTTTTTCATATCCAAAGCTAATATCTTTCAACTTTAACGTATTGATGATAGTGGTTTCCATGGTACACCCCACTTGCTTGTTAAAGTGTAGGTAGATGGTAAGGTTAAACCAAACTTTCTGTAATCAATTTTCCACAATTCTTCTGGATCGCCATCATAGACAATTTCTCCATTAGAAATGGCCCAAACCCTATCTGCATACTTTATATCTTCCGAAATCTGAGTAATAAGGATTACTGCCTTTTTCTTAGATAAATGAGAAATATAACCAAGAACCATATAACGCTCTTTAGGGTCTAACATTGACGTAACCTCATCAAATATCATGACATCAGGTTCGGTAATCAACATGGTGATTGTAGCCAACACTTGTCTGTACCCACCAGATAACTTAGATATAGGATAATCTCTAAATGTATATAATCCAAACTCACTTAATATTAATCGTGCTTCTTCATATGCTTTTTTATGGGGAAATCCTCTCAACAAATACGAGAGTACAACTTCTTCCCATACTGTGGTAGCAATAAAACCCCATTCTGGATTTTGCCACACATACCCCACCTTAGGAAGCTTCTTGGTTTCTTCATCATACACCCTGCCAGTATGATCTACCACACCTGCAATTACTTTTGCCAATGTAGACTTTCCAGAACCATTGCCACCCACAAGAGCTATAAAACCTCTTTTATCAAAAGAAAGGGTGATGCCATTTAGCACCACCCTCTTTCCATACTGAACTTTTATATTGTCTAGTATTATTCCACCCATTCTATAATAGCCATCTGTGCTCCATCACCACGACGAATGCGGGTACGAACAACACGGGTATAACCACCATTTCTCTCTTCGTACTTAGGTGCAATTTCCCTGACTAGCTTCCAGACTGCCGTTTTATCATAAAGATGCCTTTTGGCTTCACGTACCTTATTATACATAAGGGGCTCCTTCTTTATACGGGTAACAACCCTTTCAGCATAAGATTGGAGGGCTTTTGCCTTTGGATGTGTGGTCTCTATACGACCATATAGAACAAGAGAGTTAAACAACCCCCGCAGTAGAGCCTCCCTTTGATTCTTCTTCCTACTAAGTTTTACCTTCTTAACCCTGTGTCTCACCTTACTGACCTCCTTTCTTCAGGTAGGCAGCCAGCGCTTCTTTTATCTTCTTTTGTCTTGTTGCTCCAATACCTTTAATAGCCGTTATAGAACCATCCTCTACTACTTTCTTGAGATCCGCAACTGTCTCAATCCCAGCAGATTTGAGAATTTTATTAACCGTATCACTTAAGCCCAAAACCTCAATCTGTTCATCTGATACAGGTTTTACACTGTCTGCCTCTGCTTTGCCTTTACTGATATAAGATTTAACAGCCTCTATGATCTTTTGAGCTCTACTTTCACCAACACCTTTAATATCGGTAAGCTTTCTGTCATTAATAAGCTCAATGAGTTTCTCAACGGTAACAATACCAGCTTTCTTAAGATTACTCTCTACAGGAGAACCTAAACCGAGAACCTCTATCTCAACATCTAAGTCAATATCTTTATCATCAACAATTATAAGAGGTTCTTTTGTCTCCTCTACAAACAGATCTTCTCCTCGCTCCTTTAACCAAGACTTCAGAGCCTCAATAATCGCTTCTCTACGTTTGGCACCAATATGAGGAATATGTTCAAGGCCTCCTGAACGTGTAATATTTACCAACTCTTCCACAGTATCAATCCCATGCCTTTGCAGTATTTCTGCAACCAGATCGGGTAAGTTCAGCGTCGTAAGGGGTGTTTTAGTGTGGACAACCACTTGTTTTTCAGCTTCCGATTTTTCTTCTGTAGTGTAGTATTCATCAACAGCCTCATCAATAGAATCAAATAAGATCAATCTGTCACGAATAATGGCTACAGCTTCTTTCAATGCGTCAATAGCAGAGATAGAACGATCAGTCCAAATTTCTAAGATCAGTTGATCATATTTTGAAGATTTTCCTACGCGAGCAGGCACCACTTTATATGCCACTCTTTTGACAGGAGAGAAAAATGCATCAATGAAGATAATATCTCTCCCGGCGTGCATGTAGGTATCGGTAGTGGTGGCATCAATGGTTATATAATCATGGATGTGAGCACCACCCGGTGTAATCTCTGCAAAATGCTCTTTCACCTCATCCTCGGTCATATACCCTCTGCCCTTTGCTACAAAAATTTCCATTTTTACCTCTATGGGCTCTGTGATCTCAAATAACCTTAAATCGCCATTTATTACATCAACATCAGCAGAGCGGCTAATATCAGAAGCCCTTACAACACCAGGCCCCTTTTTGGATATATAGAGCGTTTTGAAATCGCTATCATTAAGTCTAACAACTAAATTCTTTAAATTCATAGTAATCTGAAGGCCATCTTCATATATACCCTCTAGTGACGTAAACTCATGATAAAACCCACTGAGTTTATAAGCAATAGGAGCAGCTCCTTCAATGGAAGATAAAAGGACCCTCCTCAACATATTGCCAATAGTAATACCATATCCCTCATTTAAAGGGCTAATACTGATACGAACATAGTTATAACCCTTTTCGGGATCGTCATACATTTCTTCCACTTTAAGATTAATATCTGCAAGCGGTATAAGTTCCATATAAGCACCCCCTCTTTATCGGGAGTAGAACTCGATAATCAGCTGTGTATTGACAGGCAGATTTGCCTCTTCAGCTGTAGGAAGAGCAATCACACGACCCTTTCCTGCCTCAAAATCAACTTCCAACCAAGAGGGCACACCAATTTTCTTGACCTCTTCAATTACCTTCTTGACATCAGGGTTATTAAGCATTTTAGAAGAAATAGTTATCTCTTCTCCAACATCTACAAGAAACGAAGGTATATTTGTTTTCCTGCCATTTACACGAACATGACCATGCGTAACCATTTGGCGTGCCATTCTACGTGTAGGTGCAAATCCCATACGATATACAACATTATCAAGTCTACGTTCCAAGAGCTGAATAAGGTAATCACCTGTTGCCATCTTTCTCTGTCTTGTAGCTTTATCAAAGTAACGGCGCATCTTCGTCTCAGAGATCTGGTAAATCCTTTTAAGTTTCTGCTTTTCCCTCAAACGTATAGCATATTCTGTTGGTTTGGTACGCAACTTCTTTGGCCTATTACCTGGTGGATTATTAAGCCTTCCGCACCTACGCCATCTTTTTAGGCCCAGATCCACACCTTCTCTACGGGATAATCTGCAAACCGGTCCAGTATATCTCACTATCCATCACCCTCCTTACATCCTACGTGGCTTTGGTGGCCTGCATCCGTTGTGGGGAATAGGTGTAACATCACGGATACCTTTAATCTCAAGTCCCGCACTTTGTATAGCACGAATAGCAGTCTCACGGGCAGAACCAGGACCTTTTACCCAAACCTCTACTTCTTTCATACCATAAATCTGCTGGGCCTTTTTGGCAGCCTGCTCAGCTGCAAGCTGAGCTGCATATGGCGTACCTTTTCTTGTTCCTTTAAAACCAGCTGTTCCACCACTTGCCCATGTCAGGGTATTACCCTGGGGATCGGTGATGGTAATAATTGTATTATTAAATGTAGCGTGAATATGAGCAATACCAAACGGCACTTGTCTTCTTGCACGCTTCTTTGTTGTTGTTCTCCTTCTCCTAGCCACAGATCATCTACCTCCTTTTACTTCTTTGGTGCTTTCTTCTTACCAGCCACTGTTTTCCTTGGACCTTTGCGTGTACGTGCATTGGTCCTAGTTCTCTGACCCCTTACGGGAAGTCCCATCTTATGTCTAAGACCTCTATAACATTTAATTTCAATCAAACGACGAATATTCATGGCAATTTGTCTACGTAGATCACCTTCAACCACATAATGTTCCTTAATGTAGTTTTCAAGAGTTTGAATTTCTTCATCGGTCAATTCATTTACCTTTTTCATAGGATCAATACCTGTTGCCTCTAAAATTTCTTTTGCACGCGCACGACCAATACCATAAATATAAGGTAGGGCGAATTTTATTCTCTTATTTCTTGGCAAATCTACACCAACTATACGAGCCACTATCAAACACCTCCCACATTATTTACCTTGACGCTGCTTATGTTTAGGATTTTCACAAATAACATAAACACGTCCTTTTCTTCTTACTATCTGGCACTTATTACAAATTTTCTTTACAGAAGGTCTTACCTTCATAATAATCTACCTCCCTTCACTAACCAATCCTATAAGTTATACGTCCTTTCTCCAAGTCGTAAGGAGAAATTTCAACTTTAACCCTATCGCCTTCAACAACTCTAATGTAATTCATGCGCATTTTACCCGAAAGATAAGCCAGAATTGTTATACCATTGTCAAGTCTCACTCTAAAGTGGGCATTTGGTAGTGCCTCTACCACTACCCCTTCCATTTCAAAAAACTCTTTTTTCTTCTCGCCGCTCTGCTGCTTGGTATTCTTGTTTTTCTTCTTCTTCCCCACCTTAGGCCACCCTACCTCTCTCATTAATTGTTTTCAGCACGCCATCAACCTCCTTGAAAATCAATTTTTTAAGTCGCATATTCGTCTTTTGAATATGTATTATATTTTTTCGCTTTAGGCGCTTCATACCATTTTTAGGCCCAGCAAGATAAACAAAGCGCCCGCAGCGATCAACGACAACATAAAAAGTCCCTTTATCTTTTCCCGCTATAGATTTTACTACATCACCCACTCTATATCTCACACTATCGACACTATGCACTATTATACACTAACCTCCATACAAATACAATACCTAAGTTACATTACTGCTCAAACTATTGTCATGATTTCATACCCATTATCAAGTACCGCTATCGTATGCTCAAAATGTGCAGCAGGTTTCCCATAAATGCTATACACTGTCCATCCATCATCTGCCACCTTTACACTGCAATCGGGATTAGCTACAACCATTGGTTCTATTGCAATGAACATACCTGCCCTAAGCACAGGTCCAGTACCCGGCGTACCATAGTTAAAAATAGGGGGTTCCATGTGAAGTTTTCTTCCAATACCATGCCCTGTATAATCTCTGAGAACACAAAAACCTGCATCTTTCACAGTCTTTTCAATAACATATCCTATATCCCCTACATGAATACCTGCTTTTACAATACTAATAGCCTTAATTAAAGCCTTTTGGGTAACCTCTAATAACTTTTTTTTCTCATCGGACATCTTTCCTACAACTACAGTAAACGCCATATCAGCATACCATCCCTTATATACAAGCCCCATATCTATAGAAACAACATCTCCTGGAACAACAGGCTTATCTGATGGTATACCATGAATCACAACCTCATTAACAGAAAAACAAATAGTAGCTGGAAATCCACCATATCCTTTAAATGCGGGTATAGCACCACGCTTCTTTATCTCCTCCTCAGCTATTTTGTCAAGATCTTTTCCGGTTATGCCAGGTTGAATATGTTCTTTTAAAATCTCTGCAACCTCAGCAAGCCTCTTACCGGCCTCTTTCATTCCTTTTAAAGGATTGCTCACCCTATGGCCTCCTTTATCCTACGGTATACATCTTCAATACTTCCGATCCCATCAATAGCCACATATATACCTTTATTTTTATACCAGTCTATTACAGGATCGGCATATTTATGGTATTCCTCTAATCTTCTTTTCACGGTCTCCTCGTTATCGTCCTCTCGCTTGACCAATATAGCACCATCGTGGGGACATTTTCCTGGTTTATTACTTACATAACCGCAAACAGGGCATACATAGCGATTGGTCAGTCTTTTAATAATCTCATCTTCTGGAACAACAATTTCGATAAATTTATAAACTTCATAACCGAACTCAGAAGCTATATCATCTAATATCTCCGCCTGCCTCACAGTGCGAGGCACACCATCAAGAAGCAAATGCTCTGGATACCCCATTTGCTTTACTTCGTTCTTAACAATATCCATTACCAATTCATCAGAAACAAGCCCACCACTTTTAACAATAGCCTCTACTTTTTTCCCCAAAGGAGTGCCTTCGCGAATATTTCTTCTAAAAACCTCTCCTGTTGATAACCATGAAAAACCATCTCTTTGCACCAATAAAGAAGCCTGTGTTCCCTTGCCCGATCCTGGTGGACCAAACAAAACGTACATCTTCTTCATATTATCCACCCCCTGAGGAGATAATATTTAAGGGCAACCTCAACCCCATATTAGAGGTTGAGGTAACCCTTGAAGTGACGAAGTTGTATATAGGCCTCTATCTGACGATATGTTTCTATTGCAACACCTACAACAATCAGAAGAGATGTACCTCCAAAGAAGAAAAGTCTTGCCGTAGTCATCCCACTAAACATATATTTCATAATGATATAAGGCAAGACGGCAAGGACACCTAGAAAGATTGCCGTAGGTAACGTTAGCGTATTAATAACCTTGGCAAGATATTCTGCTGTAGGTTTACCAGGTCTAATACCAGGTATATAACCTCCATACTTCTGAATGTTGTCGGCAATTTCCTCTGGATTATAGGTAATGGAATTGTAGAAATACGTAAATCCAACAACCAAAAGGAACATTACAATGTAATACCATATGCTATTTGCAAATTTATACCAACCTATCAGCGGTCCCCATTGTGGATTATTTTTGGCATAGGCAATAATTTGAAGTATTACCTGAGGAGCATAAAGCATAGACATAGCAAAGATTATAGGAAGCACACCTGCTTGAATCAGTCGAATAGGAAGATATGTTGATTGTCCACCATAAACTCTTCTACCTCTTACTTGCCTTGCATATTGGATAGGTATTCTTCTCTCAGCAAGGTAAGCATATATTGTAAAGTACATAACGATAATACCACCTATAACGGCAAGAATGATTTTGATCCAGGTCTGAATGTCACCAGCTGCTCCAGTAATATACTGATACATTCCTACGAAAAACGAATTGACAATACCAATAAAGATTACCAAAGATACACCATTACCAATACCAATTGTAGTAAACACCTCACCCAACCATATAAGAAGCATGCTACCAGCTGTCAAAACCAAAGTAGTTGTAAGAATCGTTATACCATCTCTATCAATAAAGCCCTGGTTAGCAAAGAGCTTGGCTAGTCCCCAACCCTGTAATAATGCCAGTGCAATCGCAAGCCATCTTACATACTTCTGCAGTTTCTTCCTACCCTCTTCTCCCTCTTCTTTAGCAAGCCTTTCCAATGAAGGAATGACAACTGTTAGAAGCTGCATAATAATGGATGCATTGATATACGGCAAAACACCCATGGCAAATATTGCAACATTGTTGGTTCTACCACTACCAGAGAAAAAACTCAGAAGAGTGAAAAGGTCGGTTAGACCTCCACTCTTCTGCACAGCTTGATTTAGAACCTCCCATTTAAAACCTGGAATGGGAATAAAAGAACCAATCCTAAACAAAGCTATGAATATAAGGGTATTAATAATTCTTCTACGTGTTTCCGGAATCTGCCACGCAGAAATAAATGTCTTAAACATTTCTAATCACCTCAACGGTGCCCCCTGCCTTTTCTATCTTCTCCTTGGCACTCTGAGAAACAGCATGTACCTTTACCGTAAACTTCTTCGTCACCTCACCTCTACCAAGAAGTTTGATACCATCCCTCATCTGCTTGACAATTCCACGCTCTTTAAGAATTTCTGGGGTAATCTCTGCCCCATCTTCAAATTTAGCCTCTAAAAGCTCAACATTAATCACCACATAATCCTTTTTGAATGGATAATTCTTAAACCTCCAAAGTTTAGGTATTCTCTTATAAAATGGTGTCTGTCCACCTTCAAACCCTCTCTTGTTAACTCCGCCAGAACGTGCCTTCTGTCCTTTATGGCCACGTCCTGATGTTTTTCCATGTCCAGATGATATACCACGACCTACCCTCTTGCGTCTTCTTACAGCACCTGGTGCTGGAGCAAGCTCGTGAAGTCTCATAATCTTCACCTCCTATTACCTTTCAAGGAGTTCTTTAACATCTTTACCCCTAAGTTTGGCAACCTCATCAGGTGTACGTAAACTCTTTAGGGCGTTGATTGTCGCATATGCAAGATTTGTAGCATTGGTAGAACCCTGAGCCTTAGAGATAATATCGTGATATCCAGCAAGCTCCAATATCATTCTCACTGTTCTACCTGCAATCAAACCAGTACCCTTAACAGCGGGTTTCAACAAGATACGAGAAGTATTCAATTTACCTTCTACGGTATGTGGAATAGTCGTACCAGCCATAGGAACTTTAATCATATTCTTCTTGGCCTTGGAAATAGCCTTTACAACTGCATCGGGCACCTCAGAAGCCTTTCCTAAACCAATACCAACTCTGCCTTTGCCATCGCCTACAGCGACAAGTACTCTAAATCTCATACGCTTACCACCGGCAACAACACGGGTAACTCTCTTTATCTCAATTATCTTTTCCTGAAATTCACTATCCTGTCTTGGTCTTGCCACGCCAGTAGCACCTCCTTAGAACTCAAGTCCTGCTTCTCTTGCAGCTTCTGCAAGAGCTTGGACACGTCCCTGATACTTAAAGCCACCCCTATCAAAAACAACCTTTTTGATACCCTTCTGGGTAGCTCTTTCCGCTATAACCCTGCCAAGATATTTGGCCTGTTCCGTCTTAGACATACCCTTAATAGCTTCAGATATAGCCTTTTCATTAGTTGCTGCTGAAACAATGGTATGTCCTATCTCATCGTTAATGATTTGAACATACATATGTTTTAGGCTTTTATACACAGCCATTCTGGGACGTTCAGCGGTTCCGAATACCTTTTTACGTATTCTTCTGTGCCTCTTTCCTCTCTGTTCTTTTCTATTTACAGGTGTATACACTACCTTCACCTCCCATTACTTACCAACGGTCTTACCAGGACGAAGTATTCTATGCTCGCCCTCATACCAAATACCTTTACCCTTATATGGGTCAGGTATTCTCCATCTACGGACGTTGGCCGCAAACTGTCCCACCTTTTCCTTATCAATTCCCTTGATGATAATCTGATCAGGATTTGGAACCTCAATAGAAATACCCTCTGGTGGTTCAATTTCAACATCATGGGAAAGTCCCAAACGCATAACAAGCTTCTTACCCTTAAGATCTGCTCTGTAACCAACTCCTTTGATAATCAATTTTACTTGAAAGCCCTGAGACACCCCTATAACCATGTTGTTAATCAACGCACGTGTAGTACCGTGAAGGGCCTTCACCTCTTTCTCATCACTGGGACGTTCCACAATAACCTGTCCATCTTCAACCTTGATAATCATTCTCGGATCAAATTTTCTCTTTAGGGTTCCCTTAGGACCTTTGACAATGACCGTATTATCCGCTTCTACGGTAACTTCAACACCCTTGGGTATCACTACAGGTTTTCTTCCTATACGAGACATTAGCTATCCCCCCTTAGACAACATATGCTATGATTTCGCCGCCAACACCGAGTTCTCTTGCCTCTTTATCAGATAGAACACCTTTACTCGTAGTGAGGATAGCAATACCAAGACCATTCATAACCTTTGGAATATTATCCTTATCTACATAGAGGCGGCGACCTGGCTTGGATATTCTCTTCACATCGTTAATCAAACGCTCTTTATTGGGTCCATATTTCATAACAACCCTAATATATTTCTTCCCATCTACCTCATATTCTTCATAGTCATTAATAAAACCTTCGTCTTTCAAAACACGAAGAACATTCATTTTAAATTTCGAATGGGGAATTCCCTCTACCTTCTCATGATATCTCATGCTTGCGTTCTTAAGCCTTATAAGAAGATCTCCAATAGGATCCGTCAACATCTCCACATCACCTCACCAAGAAGCTTTCTTCAGTCCTGGAATAAGCCCCTGATGGGCCATCTTCCTCAGACAAATACGGCATAACCCGAAGTCACGATATACAGAACGTGGACGACCACATATACGACATCTGGTATACTTTCTAACCTTAAATTTAGGTTCCTTTTGGGCTTTAACTATTAAAGCTTTCCTTGCCACACCCATCAACCTCCTTATTTCTTCTTAAATGGCACACCTAGTGCCTCTAAGAGGGCATAAGCCTCTTCATCTGTCTTGGCCGTCGTTACAATAGTAATATCCATACCCCTCTGCCTATCTGCAAGTTCGTATGGAATTTCTGGCCACACAAGCTGCTCTTTAAGTCCAAAATTGTAGTTACCCCTTCCATCAAAGCCACGAGGACTTAGTCCTTTAAAGTCTCTTACCCTAGGGAGTGCTGTATTAATCAACCTTTCTAGGAAATCCCACATATTAGCCTTTCTGAGTGTAACCATAACACCTACAGGCATACCTTTACGAATCTTAAAGCCGTGAATGGATTTCCTTGCTCTTGTCACCATAGGCTTCTGTTTTGTAATCAGTTCAATCTCCTTCACATTCTTTTCTACGGCAACAGAACCAAATGCTGAGCTCTTTTTGCCGCCTCCTCCAGAAGCCTTTTCCATAACAACTTCTTGACCAATACCTCTATTAACAACAACCTTTACAATTTTGGGAACCTCCATAATATTCTTATAGCCAAATTTCTTCATGAGATATGGAACAACTTCTTCTTCGTATTTTCTATGGAGATCATTGTATATTTTCTTCTCAAACGCCACGGTTATCTACCTCCCATTACTTATCAATAATGGCACCGCACTTCTTGCAAACACGAACCTTTTTGCGTTTACCATTCTTTTCGATAAACTTATATCCCACACGGGTGGGTTTTCCACAACTTGGGCATATAAGCATTACCTTAGATGCATATATTGGTGCTTCAAATTCCATGAAACCACCCTGTGGATTCTTTTGAGTAGGTCTCATAGCTCTTTTTACGATATTGACACCCTGAACAACCACTCTACCTTCTTTTGGTATAGCTCTAAGGACGGTGCCGACCTTACCTTTATCTTTACCGGAAATAACCTTAACTTTATCTCCTGTCTTGATCTTCATCATTTACACCTCCTTAGATAACCTCAGGAGCAAGGGAAACAATTCTGGCAAAGCCTTTCTTTCTAAGCTCTCTAGCAACGGGGCCAAACACACGTGTTCCCTTTACCTGAAAATCATTGGTAATAACAACGGCGGCATTATCATCAAATTTCACATAAGATCCATCCTCACGGCGGACTTCTTTAGCTGTTCTAACAATAACTGCCTTCACCACATCACCCACTTCATATTGAGAATTGGGTATGACAGCTTTTACAGAACCAACAACGATATCACCGACAGTACCCCATATCTTGACATTGGGATTAAGTGCTTCATCTTGGAGATTTCCAATCACTCTTATAACCTGAATCTCCTTAACACCTGAATTGTCTGCTATTTTCAGACGGGAATAGGGTCTAACCATTACTCATCCCCTCCCTCTTCTTTGGTTCCTTCAATAATCTCTTCTACTTCCTTCTCAACAATTTCCTCATCAGGTTCAACAACTGGTGCCTGATCTTTAAGATGCTCTCTGGCAACAGCAAGGGCAGAACGCTCCACGATAGAAATCAACTTCCATCTTTTCAATTTGCTGATAGGTTTTGATTCTTCTATAAGTACCTTATCTCCCACATGGGAAATATTATTCTCGTCGTGGACATAGAACTTACTACGACGTTTAATGACTTTCTTATAGAGAGGGTGAGGAACCCTTCTCTCAACAACCACTACTCTTGTTTTATTCATCTTGTCTGAAACCACAGTTCCTATAAAACGCTTACGCGCCATACTTCTCACCCCTTTCACGCTCTCCAAGAACCGTGAGAACACGGGCAATATCCCTTTTTACTTGCTTGATTCTTGCAGTGTTCTTCAGCTTACCCATGGCATGCTGGAAACGGAGGTTAAATAGTTCCTCCCTAAGATCCCTGAGGGTAGCCTGAAGCTCTTCCATTGTCATTTCTCTAAGCTCACTTGCCTTCATGACTTACACCCCCATTTCCTCGTCACGCTTTATAAGACGAACCTTAAAAGGTATCTTATAGCTAACAAGTCGTGCAATCTCCTTTGCTGTCTCTTCATCAACACCAGAAAATTCAAATAAAACTTTACCGGGCTTTATATGAGCAATCCACTTTTCAGGATCACCTTTTCCTCCACCCATACGAACTTCCAGAGGTTTCTTGGTCCAAGGATGATGAGGAAAAACTCGAATCCATATCTTAGCTCCCTTCTTTAAGGCACGAACCATGGTAACACGAGCAGATTCAATGGTTTGGGCAGATAGATAACCTCTACCCACCGCTTGTATACCATAATCACCAAATGCAACAAAATTACCTCTGGTTGCAACTCCTTTTATGCTAGGAAGATGAGTTTTTCTCCACTTAACCCTTTTAGGCATCAACATATCAACCACGCCTCCTTCCTCTTCTGCGAGAAGATATTTCCATACCTCTTGGAGGCAAAAGCTCCTTAAAGTCTGTCACATCGCCCTTGTATATCCACACATGGACACCAATAACTCCATATTTGGTAACGGCTTCGGCAAATCCATAATCAATATCAGAACGTAATGTATGTAAAGGAATTCTACCTTCTTTATATTGTTCTGTTCTAGCCATTTCAGCACCACCTAAT
>CAZATH010000004.1:0-23948 GCA_964487995.1 uncultured bacterium | reverse complement strand
TAAAGGAACTGTTAGAAAACGTGCCCCTGAGAATATTAATCCTAATCTTCCAACAGGAGAAATAGAGATAGAACCTATAGAGGTTAAAATTTTGTCTAAATCTGAAGTCCCTCCATTTCCTTTGACAGCTTCTTCTGATAAATTATCGGAAAATCAGCGTTTGGAATTTAGATATCTTGATCTCAGAAGAGATGAAATGAGAGAAATGCTTGCTAAAAGACATCAAGCAACAATGTTTATTAGAAACTTTCTGTCGGAACACGGATTTTGGGAGATAGAAACTCCTTATCTTACAAAATATACACCTGGTGGTGCGAGAAACTTTATGGTTCCTTCACATAATCCTATAGGTACTTTCTATGCCCTTGCGGAATCGCCACAGATATTTAAACAGCTACTTATGATAGGTGGGGTAGAAAAATATTTTCAAATTGCTAGGTGTTTTAGGGATGAAGAGCTGAGGGCTGATAGACAGCCGGAGTTTACCCAAGTTGATATAGAAATGTCGTTTGTTGATGAGGAAGATATTAGGAATTTAATAGAATCCCTTTTAACGGGACTTCTTGAGAAGATTACGGGTTATCGTGTAAGTCTTCCATTTAAGGTCATGACTTATGATGATGCCATGAAATCTTATGGAAGCGATAAACCAGATCTGAGAAATCCACTTAAGCTAGTATATCTAAATGATATTTTTAACAACACGGAGATAAAATTTATCAAAGGTGCGCTTGTAAAGGGTGAAAATATTGTGGGAATTGTCGTGCCACAAGTTTATTCAAGAAGCTATTTGAAATCTTTGGAAAAAGAGTTAAAGGCGGAAGGAGCAGGAGGCCTTTTATGGTTTATGCACAAAGAAGGAGAGTTGGTTTCTACAGTAAGCAAGTTTCTAACAGACGATGAGGTATCTCAGTTAAAATCTGTGATACCAGAAGGACATACATATCTTGGTGTTGTTGGAGAATATCCCAAAGCCAATGAAATTGTTGGAAGATTGAGAAATCGTATGGGTCGGGAACTTGATTTGATATCAGATGGATATGAATTTGTGTGGATTGTCGAGTTTCCCTTGTTTGAGCTTTCAGATGACGGTTCATTGAAGGCAGCTCATCATCCCTTTACCATGCCTAAAGAGGAAGATATTCCTCTTTTAGATACTGATCCGTTGAAAGTAAGGGCAAAGGCTTATGATATTGTGTTAAATGGCTATGAGATAGGAGGAGGTAGTATTCGTATACACGATACGTTGTTGCAGAGAAAGATCTTCGAAATTCTCAAATTCACCGATATAGATGGTAGGTTTCACTTTTTCCTGAGAGCTTTCCATTATGGAGCTCCACCACATGGTGGTATAGCTTTGGGACTTGATAGAATGTTAATGGTAATGCTAAATAAATCATCGATTAGAGAGGTAATAGCCTTTCCGAAAGCCAAAGGTGGTGCCTGTCCTCTTACAGGAGCACCAGCACCACTGTATGATGATCAATTTAATGATTTTATGGAGATTGCCAAGGCAGCAGCTGAAGTATTTCAACAGTATCAAATGAATCGGGTGAAAGAGGGGGATGAAAAGTGAACGGATGGGTTTTGTTTTTTTCAGTAGGATTGCCATTATGGCTTTTGTTTTTTGTTGGTCTTATAGTAGCTGTTGCTCTTGCCAAAAACTTTGGCACTTTAAATGAGATACTCAAACGAGTTGATAGAATTGTACAGTCGTTTGAACATGAAAGTCCTAAAGTGGCAGGCAATATTACAAAAACTACCGATGAAATAGCGGAACTTGTGAGATCTTTAAAGGATACGGTAGATGTGCTTACCATGACGGTAGTAGCTGGTAAAACTAATTTCAAAACAATTCTTGGTTTGGCCATGCCACTTATTAAGAAGGGATTTAAAAAAGCGGATCTTGATCCTGTAAAAGATTATATTTCTAAGAAGAAAAAGAGGGGGAAACGAGAAAATGAGTAAAAAGGATTATAAGAATTATATGTATATTGCCTTGCTTACCTTTGGCTTGTTTTTGCTGTTTGGTACAGCCATAGGCATAACCCTGGTATCAAATAATAGAAAGAGGGTAAATTGGTCTTCGAAAGGAGTAGTGATTAGATTTGATCGTTAGGAGGGGGATGCCTATGGGCTCAAGAGTGGTTAAAAAACCGGCAGATATAGAGGAGGCAATTAGGGATATTGTTGTTTCTGACATTGGTGATATGTTGAATTTAGAAGAATTGCATGCCATAATCTCTACTATGCATAGGATAGAGGAACTTATGTTAGGGGGTATTTTACGGGAAATAGAGATGGAACTTATAAGGCAAGATGAAGATATTCTGTTAATGGCTGAAGGCGTTATGAACATTGTGAATAGTGCTTATGAAAACCTAATTATTCAGAGAGTATTTGTTGCCAGTAGTGATGTTAAAACAGATGAAAGAGGAAAATTTTCTATGGTTATCACTGTTAGAAAGGGTGTTACACGTGTATAGTGTGTGGCACGAGGTTAACACGTTGGCACAAGATATGTATACGGCTAAGATGAGGCAAGATAGGGAAAATGTGGAGAAACTTAAATCTGAAATTGCTGAAAGGTTAATGCCTGAGATCGAGCGAATGGCACGAAAATATTCCCGTATGCGTCGAAGTGAACACGATGATCTGGTTAGTGAGGGGTTTATGGGGCTTTTACATGCCATGGATAGATATAATCCTGAAAAGGGTAGATTTTCTGATTTTGCTCGCTCTACTATTGATGGTTATATGAAGAAATATTTGGAAAGAGGAATACAGCTAATAGGGGTACCTGCAACATTGTCTAAAGAGGATAGAGTAGTTAAGAAGAAGATTGATGAACTTAGAAATAAATTGGGCAGAGAGCCGTCATTGGGAGAGCTTAGGGAAGCTGGTATTGATGTTGAAGATATTATCAAACAGATGTGGATCGCCATGGCTGGGTCTCCTGCTTCGATGGATGTGCCAATTGCTGGTGAAGACGACGAAATGTCATTATACGATATTATCAGTGATTACGATGCTGAGGAAGAAAACCTTAAAAAAGATATCGAGTGGATAGAGAATAACATGCTTACAACAACAGAACGGAATATATGGCGGTTGTATAAAGAAGGCTATTCTCAGTCGGAAATTGCAAAAAAATTAAAGATTTCTCAACCTCAGGTATCCAGGGTTGTTAGACGTGTTGCCGATAAATTTAGGCGATTATTAAAGGTTGATGGGAAGTGAAGGAAAGTAGAGATAGATCAGTAGATATTAAAAATTATAGCAATATACTTTTTTCAGTTGGGGTCAAGTTAGAAGTAACCTTTCTTGTGTTATTGGCATTATTTTATTTTCTATGGCAACTTAATACTAAAATGGCTTTTCTGCTTTCATGGTTATCATGGGGAGTTTTCTTCTACTACATAACGTTACAGGTGGCAAAGCTAATAATGTATACTGTTGCTTCTATAAAAGATGGTAAGTGGAAGTTTGGCTATCCATTAGGAATTGAGGATATACCTACATGGGCTATGATAATTTCGTATGTTATTGTCTTAATAGTGTTCTTTGGAGTTACCATTAAACTTATTGTCCAAACGGTTAATGCAATGTTTTCAGCGGCATCATTTGTATCAGGTTTTTTGCAAAATGGTTCGGCCTTACAGAGAGAATTGGAGATATTATTCTTTAAATTGGGACTTACCCAGCAGCAAGCTATAGATATAGCACAAGGAATAATCAACAATCTATTTGTTCATACCAATCTTATTACTACGATTACCGAGAAGATGATGAATTTCGTTTCTTCTCTTGGTTTCTTCTTTGATATCAGTGCAGGAGCCTTCGTTTCCATATTAATAGGAATGGAGGCTAAGAATATCAAATTTTTGATTAATCATTTTAGCAGGTCTCAAAGGCGTTTGTTGAGTAATATTGCTCGCGATTTGAAAATTATTCATTTTTATATGGTTGGCTTTACTGGTAACCGTCTAATTATTGCATTTATGGTTGGATTTGTTGTGTGGTTAGGGTTTGTTATAGCAGGTTTTCCAAATGCAGGTATTGCCGGATTGGTGGCGATTATTACCGATTTAATACCCTACCTAGGACCTATCCTTGGTTGGCTTTTTGGTATTGTTGCTGTTATACCCATTATTCCATCGTGGAAAGCATTTTTCATTCTTACATTGATTTACATTATTGCACAGGTAGTAGAAAATGTTTCAGCTCCTCTTATTTATTCTTCCAATCTTTCCGTTCCATTTTGGATTGTTATGCTGGCTTTACTCCTTGGGGGTAAGATAGGAGGAGTAGTGGGAATTATCATAGGTGTTCCTGTGTTTACTGCATTTGCTAAAATCATCGTTTTATATTTTAGGGAATGGGAGGAAGGATATGACAAATATACTGGCAATTGATTATGGTGAGAAGAGGGTAGGATTAGCTTTATATAAGGCAGGTTTTCTCTTTCCAAAGAAACATTTGGATAGAACTTCAAGGTCTTTTTGGAAAGATTTGTTTACATTAATACGAAAGGAAAATGTGGAGCTTATTATAGTAGGTTATCCTATAACCCTCAAGGGGAACCATGGGAGAGTTGCATCCTTGGTTGATGAATTTGTTAACACGTTAAAGACCCAACTGCCAAAGCATGTCAGTGTTATTCTTGTTGATGAGAGGTTTACAACTAAAGTGGCTCATGATACACTTCAAGCTATGTATGGAAACCAGTATGCTATTGATTCTCTTTCAGCCCTAGAGTTGTTGAGGGGGTATCTGCGACGTGAAGGGCTTTTATAGAAATGTTATTTGGATACTCCTTATCATATCTAATTTGATATTTATAATATGGTATATTGCAAATTTCACTATATCTGTAGAGGCATTACCATATTCTTTACCCCATCAGTTAAAAATAACGGTAAGAAGTGGAGATACTCCATATAAAATTGTTGATACTTTGAAAAAGTACGATAAAAACATTGATACGCAGATATTACTTCTCCTTATGCAGAAATATAACGTTTCCCGTTTATTGAAAGCCGACTACGTATATTGTATTCCACCATCAGGAACATATTTTGACATTATTATATCTTTTCAAGATTGGTGCGATAAGGCATTTACTATGGTTACTTTTCCCGAAGGAATCACGGTAAAAGATATGGCATATATTCTCTATAAAAAAACTAATACTCCCACTATTTCGTTTATCGATGCGGCAAAAAATCCAGAGTTTCTAAATAAAATATCAGAATTTGTAGGAACGCATGTTTCATCTGCTGAAGGTTTTTTGTATCCAGATACATATGCTTTTAACGGTAATGTAGAGAATCTAGTTTTTAGAATGTTTGACAACTTTAAAAGAAAAACATCAGCAATTAATTGGCAAGCAGCTGAGAAGCACCTAGGTTTAAGTAAATATCAAATTATAATACTGGCATCTATAGTAGAGAAAGAGGCTGTTAAAGAAGAAGAGGCACCAATTATTGCAGGTGTGTTTATTAATAGACTCCGAAGAGGGATGAAGCTTCAATCGTGCCCTACTGTAGAGTATGCTTTAGGAATCCATAAACCTGTTTTGTCAGAAAAGGATATCCAAATAGATTCCCCTTACAACACATATAGGTATTATGGTCTTCCTCCAACTCCGATTGGAAATCCTTCTGTAGATACAATTCTGGCTACTATTCATTATAAACCTACTGATTATTTATACTTTGTAGCTGATGGTAAAGGTGGTCATTTGTTTGCAAAGACTTACGCGGAACATTTAGCCAATATAAGGAGGGTAGAAAGTGGAAAGTAATGGTTATTGGGTAATGTATATCGAAGTGGAGCTATCTGATGTGGGAGATATTCAGTCCCTTTTGGAAGTAGAGGACAATGCTGGGGTAATGTTACAGACTCATAAAGGACATAGGCATACAGTGATTGTTTATGGACTTACAGGATATAAATTGAACATACTTCTGGCTATGGTTGGTGATTTGATGGGAGCGGGAAAAATAAAATCGGTGGTGATCAAGCCTTATGAAGAAGATTGGGATGGTTATAGACAAGCTCAGTGATGTTTCACCACTCTATCTGAAGGATAGTGGTATTAAATTAATTGTATTAGATCTTGATAATACCCTTTCTCCATATGGAGACTTTTACATGGAGAAGACTGTCCTAAAATGGATAGCAAAGGCAAAAAAGATAAGTTTGGAAGTTGTTGTTGTTTCTAATACATGGAGTTTGAGGGGATTGATTGCCAGATTGATTGTAAAGGTTCCTTTATTTTATATGGCCATGAAACCTTTCCCCTTTGCTCTTTGGAAGATTCTGACTCGGTATGGATATTCTCCTGAAGATGTGTGTATAATAGGTGATCAGTTATTTACAGATGTTCTAATGGCTAGATTGGCTGGTGCCTCTTTTGTCCTTGTTAAACCCCTTTCTAGTAGAGATGGTCCTCATACTAGATTATTTAGAATTCTTGAAAAAAGCTTTATAGGTAAATATTTTCTTTCAAAGATAAAATAATATAAAATAAAAAGTAGGTCTATGTAGGGAGGCGAAAGTATGTCTCGTCTAGATAAGTATATTGATCCGATTATTAATATGTTGCTTTATTTTGGAAAAGATGCCGCCAAGTATTCTGGATATATCAAAAAAAATCCTAACATTATTGGTTTAATGACCGCTGATATTATTAAGGATGAGATAACAAGTCAAATGTCTGATTCAGATGAAGGATCTACCACAAAGAGCCCGTTGACAGTATTTATGGAGATGTTTGAAATAACGCCAGCGGGTCTTGCTCAGATGATAGCGGATTATTTTGGATATGAGATTATTTCTAAAGAAACCATATTGGAGGTAAAGGAAGAATTAGAAAGAGTAGGAGATACACTGTTACTTACCAAAATACCACGCGAAAAAGCAGAAGAATACGGAGTTATTCCCTTAAGGATTATAGATACAGATGCTCCAAGTGGTGTTCAACTTCGTGAATTGGAAGTGGCATTTGCGGATCCTTGGAATTTAGCAGCAGAAGACTATATCAAGAGAGTATTTGAAAGTCAGTTTGATACTATAAAGCCTTATTATATTCCTGAACAGGATTTCGAATATATAGTTCAAATTGTGTATGGTGCCAAACTTGATAACATTTCAGATATTTCCATTTCTGAAGAAGAGGAAGCTAACGTTGAAGAAGAAGTTACAGGACCAATTGTTGAATTTGTAAACAATATGATTAAAACAGCTCTTTTAGATAGAGCCAGTGATATACATATCGAACCTTTAAAAAATGCTCTTAGGATACGTTTTAGGGTTGATGGCACCTTAAAGGAGTATATGACATTTAATGAGAATGTTAATCATTATAAAAGAAGTATTATTGCCAGAATTAAGGTATTGGCCAATATGGATGTCACTGAGCATAGAAAGCCGCTTGATGGAAGGTTTACTACCAAGATTCCCACTAGTGGAATATCTGTAGATGTTCGTGTTTCTACTTTGCCTACTGTTCATGGAGAAAAAGCGGTTTTAAGGCTTCTAAGGAAGGATCCTTCTCTTTTGAATTTGGATAATATAGGTTTCGAATCCGATGTTTTAAAACAGTTTAGAACACTTATACATCAGCCTTATGGAATGATACTTGTTTCAGGACCGACCGGTTCGGGAAAATCTACTACACTTTATGCGGCACTAAATGAGTTAAATGATATTTCTGTTAATATCATGACGGCAGAGGACCCGGTAGAGTACGAAATGCCTGGCATTAACCAGGTGCAGGTAAATCCCAAGGCAGGACTTACATTTGCCAGTGCGTTAAGATCATTTTTAAGGCAAGATCCTGATATTATCTTGGTGGGAGAAATACGAGATAAAGAAACAGCAGAAATTGCGATGCATGCTGCTTTGACAGGTCACCTGGTTCTCTCAACAATACATACCAATGACGCATTTTCAGCGCCTATGAGACTCGTAGATATGGGAATAGAACCTTTTCTTATAGCATCATCTTTGATAGGGGTTCTTGCGCAAAGGCTAGTTAAGAAGATTTGTGATTCTTGTAAAGTTCCTACCCCAAGACCAGATATGCCCATGGCTTTGGAGGAAGCGGAAAAACATTTAATGTCGAATGGTTTCAAGCCCTTTTATTTTAAAGGCGAGGGATGTTCAAAGTGTGGTGGAACTGGTTATAATGGAAGATTAGCAATACACGAGCTTTTGACCGTCGATGAAGATATCAGAAAACTGATTTTATCCCGCGCCTCTGGTGCAGAGATCAAAAAGGTAGCCATAGAAAAAGGGGCTAGAACGTTGCTTGAAGATGGTATGCTTAAGGTATGGAAAGGTTTGACAACTGTAGATGAGGTAACGCGAGTTGTATCGTCATTAGAGGTTTAGATATAAGGGGGAGAGAGCATGAAATACGATATTGTCGATTTACTCAAAGAAATGCATGATCTAAAAGCATCAGATCTTCATATCACTGTTGGAAAACCACCGGTCTACAGGGTTAATGGTGAGCTAATTTCATATGGAGAAGAAAAATTGTCTCCTGAAGATACTAGGAATATTGTTTATCAGATTATGAATGAGGTGCAGATTCAGAAATTTGAATCTCAAGGAGAACTTGATTTTTCCTTTGGAATACCTGGCTTGGGTCGTTACAGAGTTAATGCATATAGGCAGAGGGCAACGGTTGCTGCTGCTTTGAGACGTATACCCTTCGAGGTTCCTCATATAGATGATTTAGGATTACCAGAGGTAGTTAAAGATCTTATACACAAGCGGCAAGGTTTGATTCTTGTTACAGGTCCAACAGGTTCTGGTAAATCTACAACTCTTGCATCTCTGATACAGCAAATTAATATCACTTATCCGTATCATATTCTTACCATTGAAGATCCTATAGAGTATGTTTTTAGACACGGTAAATCGATGGTAAACCAAAGAGAAGTAGGGGCGGATACTCTTAGTTTTGCCAATGCGCTAAGAGCCGCTTTGCGTGAGGATCCTGATGTGGTGATGGTAGGAGAGATGAGGGATTTAGAAACAATACAAACAGTTTTAACACTTGCAGAAACAGGTCATCTTGTGTTTGCCACAGTTCATACCAACTCTGCTGCTCAGACAATAGATAGAATAGTAGATGTATTTCCCCCTCACCAGCAACCTCAAGTAAGGATTCAGCTTTCCTCTGTGCTTATTGCTGTGATATCTCAAAGATTGTTAAAACGTAGCGATGGCAGGGGCAGAGTTCTTGCAGCTGAGATAATGATTGCTAATTCTGCAATTCGGGCTCTTATTCGTGAAGGCAAAACTCATCAGATACTTTCTCATATTCAGATGGGAGCATCGGAAGGTATGCAACCGATGGATAAAGCCCTTGCCATGTTGGTTAAAAGGGGATTGGTTGATTACGATGAAGCGTTACATTATGTTCATTCCCTTAATGACTTTAATAGGTATCTAGGAATGTAGGAGGTTGATGATAGATGCCATATTATAAATATGTGGCTAAAAAGGGAACGTGGAACACAGTGAAAGGTGTTATAGAAGCACCTTCTCGAAGAGTTGCGCTTGAAAAACTTATGGATATGGGTATTACACAAGTGATTTCTTTGAAAGAAACAGTGATTGTAAATACTTCTGGTAAGGCATTTAGAAAAAAGGTTTCTTTGAAAGCTTTAACTCTTGCCACACGCCAGCTTGCAACAATGATAGAATCGGGTATGCAGCTTGTGGAATCATTGGATATTGTATCTCAACAAATTCAAGATCCTTATCTGAAAGAAGTTTTTACCGAGATAGCTAATATGGTTCGTAGAGGTGATACAACGTTTGGAGATGCCCTTGCAATGTATGGCAATGTTTTTCCACCCATGTATCCCAATATAATAAAAGCTGCTCAGGTTACTGGACATCTTGAAAAAGCCCTTAACGATGTTGCCACACTTCTTGAGAAGAATATGGCTATTAGAAGAAAGATCAAAGGTGCTATGACATATCCTATTGTGGTGTTAACCATTTCTTTATCAATATTCCTGGGTATTGTTATATTTATTATCCCGAGATTTGAGAAAATGTTCAAGGAATTTGGCATCAAAAGAATGCCGGCTTTAACAACATTTATGATAGGATTTGCACGTTTTATCATCCAGTATTGGCCATATATTGTAGGTACTTTTGTTGCGATTTTTGTTCTTAATTATTTTGGTATGTTAGGGTTCAAATTTCGTGGGAAAAAGTGGCATGAATTTAAGTTGCGGATCCCCCTGTTTGGTCGGTTAGCTCGAACTTCTATTTTAGCACAATTTGCTTCTAACTTTGCTACTATGGTCAGAAGTGGTATTTCCCCTACAGAGGCTTTGGATAGCTTGAAGAATGTTATGGGTAATAAGGTTTACGAAGAGGCCATTTCAGATATTATTTCTAAGGTTAAGAGTGGAAGTCGAATTTCTGCTGCTATGACACAATATCCTGATTTGTTTCCTCCTATGTTTGTCAATATGGTACGAATTGGTGAACAATCTGGTTCGTTGGACAAGATGCTCCAGAAGATGGCTTATTACTATGAAGAGGAAGTTGATGCGGCGGTTGAAGCATTGGCTTCTGCCATGGAACCTATAACGGTATTGATATTAGCTTTACTGGTAGGTACGGCTATTATTTCTATTTACTTGCCGATTTTCAGTATGATAGGGCAAATGAATTTATAGGAGGGACAAGTGTGTATTACATTATTCTATTCTTACTATTCGCTGTTGGGGCGTCAATTGGCAGTTTTTTAAATGTTATTATCTATCGTATTCCCAGGGGAGAAAGTATAGTTTATCCACCTAGCCATTGTCCTTATTGTGGACATCAGCTTGCTTGGTATGATCTAATTCCTATCCTAAGTTATCTTGTTTTGAGGGGAAGGTGTAGGTATTGTGGTCATCCTATATCGTGGCAATATCCCTTGATAGAGTTTTTGGCTGGAATATGGACTGTTGGTATATTTCATTTATTATTTTCTGTCAATTGGTTTTATATGATTGAAATGATGGTATTCGGTTATTTTGCAATAGTGTTAACCGCTATAGATATTAAATATCTGATTCTCCCTAATAGAATTCTCTTGCCTATGGCTATTTGGGAATTTATATGGTCTGTGGTAGGTTTTCTGGCACATGTAGAGAGTATACGTCAGTTATTGAATAGATTTATAGGTTCTATTGTTTTACTGAGCTTCTTTTTGCTCATTTATTATCTGGTTCCCGATGGTATGGGAGAGGGTGATGTCAAACTTTCCCCTATTATTGGGTGGTTCCTTGGTTTTCCTAAGATCGTTCCTTGGTTTTTTATTGCTTTTGGCATGGGAGCTTTATGGGGAATTAGTGTGCTTATATTTCAACGCTTTAGGAAACAAAATGTTTCCCATGTAGTTCCATTTGGTCCTTTCATGTTGTGGGGAGCGGTAATAGCATGGTTTTATGCTATACCAATGATCTTATGGTATAAACGTTTATTTTTCCTATAAGGGGGGTTATATATGCACTCTAGTATTATTGGTATTGATATTGGAGATCATTTTATAAAAGCGGTAGAGTTAGTTAGGAAGCGAAAGAAGATATTAGTATCGGAGGTTGCACATTTTCCTGTTCCCAAAGGCTCTATAGCAAATGGGTTACTTGTTAGTCCGGAAGTTTTCAAGAGATCAATTTCGCAAATTTTGGATGCTTATGTCTTTCAAGGAAGAAATGTTGTAGTGGGTATTCCTGGTGAGCAAACTATTATAAAGATTATTCAAGTTCCGGCTAACATTTCTTCCAAAAAGCAAGTTTTATTTGAATTTATAAAAGACGATATACAGTCTGACCTATCAACCCCTGTAGAAAAGCTTTATTTTGACTTTCAAGTGTTGGGTAAGAGGATGTCTGAGAAGGGACAGGTATATGATGTTATATTTGCCGCTGTCAAAAGGGAACATGTAGATCCTTATCTTGATGTTTTCAGGTCTTTGGGGTTGAAAGTTGTGGCTGCAGATGCAGAATTACTTGCAGAGGCTCGAACGTTATATCTTTTAACGTCGGACAATGAAGATTATGATATCACATATGTGCTTCTTAATATTAGCAGTAAGACTACAACGATTAGCTTTTTTGAAGAAGGTGCGCTTGCATACACACGACTGATCGAAATGGGGGCCAATATGTTTGTTAGACAGGTTAGTGAATTTAAAGGCATCAGTGAGAGAGAGGCGGAATATCTTCTTAACCAACGAAACATTTTGGAAGATGAGGAAAATCAACAGTTGAGAAGTATTATAGCAGGATCTATTAGGAGCTTAATTAAAGAAATCCACAGAATTATTGCATACTATCAATCTAATATTTCATCAGGTGGTAGAAGATTTAATGGTATATTGTCAGGCGGAGGAGCTTTGCTAAAGGGGTTTGATACAATTCTTTCAGAGGAATTAGGATTTCCTATAAGTAAAAATAGAACCTTGTCTTATTTAGAACCACTCGATCCTGATAGATTACAGAGTGATGTTTTGTTTGAAATTTCTCCTCTTGTTTCTACAGCCTTCGGATTGGCTTTATGGGAATACATCGACCTACTTCCCTATGTAGTGAAGGAGGGGGTATAAGTGGCTAAAAGAAATGATAGCAATATTCAAGTTATAAGACTTAACTTGTTGGATGGACCTAAATTAATAAAAAAACAAGTTGGTATTAGCTGGACCGTATTCATTATTTCGGTAGTTCTCATATTAGTAATGGTAATAGCTCCTGTTGTAACTCTTCGTATTGTCAACAAATCCCTTGCAGAAAGAGTTAAATCTCTAAACGAGACATATGCTTCACTTAAAAAGAAAGAGAGCGAATTTGCCAATGTTATTAAACAAAAAAACACGATTGTTAGATTCATGGATACAGCTTATCTTTTGGTAGATAACCAACCCAAGCTTTCAATAGTTCTTGATGAAATAAGAAAGAGATTGCCTAAGGGTACAGCGATCCAAGGGGGGATCAATCTAACGGTCAAAGGTGAGAGTGTATTTCTCTCTTTGCAAGTAACATCGGATCAATATATTGATGCACCGACATTGCTAGATTCTTTTGGGAATTCACCTTACCTCTATGTTAAAGATGCGAAGATTATTCCACTCAATGTTTCATCTATCTCTCAATCTCAAGAGAAAAGGTGGTCATATAATGTTAACTTAGTTTTGGGATGGAAACAAGTGGTGAGGGAAGGTGATGATAAATGAAATGGATAGAAGAGAATAAACATGTGATAGCCATATTGCTATTACTTATAGCTCTCTTTGTGCTTTATAAGGATATTGGTCAGCAATTTGCGGTATACAGAGATAAGATGAGTACCGTTGATATATTGATGGAAAAAAATAGATTAATAAGTCAGATTGATGAGAAGCAGCTGGCGGAAGAAGTTGAAAAGCTTTCTAATGTGTCTGAGAGAATTTCCTCGCTTTTTATAGTGGGAAATGTTCCTCTATTTCGCATAAAATCTTATGTGCTTAGGTATAGCAAATCCCTCTTGTCATTTGCCGGTATTTCAGAATTTAAGAGCATTAATGTGTCAAATGTCTCATTGGATAAAAAAGATACAATGTGGGGTACTATTACGATTAGAGTTGATGGCGTTAAAGGACCTAAGACATATGATGGTGTTATTAATATGCTTAGAAAGATAGAGAAAGCCGATAAACTTATTTATATCACGAATCTCAATATTACCTATAATGAAGGCGATGAATATCCTTATACTATAACATTTACCATGCAAATTCCTGTTGTAAAGTTAGGGGGCGGTGAAAAATGACAGATAGAAGTTGGATTGCATTACTAATTGTATTAACATTGCTTAGTTTAATTTTCTCTGCTTCAATTATTTTTACAGGTGGGTATAACTCCTATATTATGAGAATGGTTAGCCGTTATTCACCTCCAACATCACAGATTAAAGTTATAAGAAAACAGTTTGCTATTGAAAAACTTCAAGTGCCGGAAGAAAAGTTAAAAGAGTTGGATGTTATTGCTTCAAGCAGATATCATATAAAAGTAGAGGAATCTAATGTTAATAATGTTGGGGTAAAGGATCCATTTAAAGGTAGGTGATATACAATATGAAGGTAAAAGATAGAATTGAAAAATTGCGTAAAATGTTGCATCTCCGTGATGGTAGTATTTATTTTACCTCTACTCCTCATCATTTATATTACTTTACTGGATTTACGGGAGGAGAGGGGTATTTACTTGTTGATGAGAGATCTGTTAACTTGTTTGTTGATGGTAGATACACAACTCAAGCGAAAGAGGAAGTTTGGGAAGGTGTAAATGTTATACTGTTTTCAAGGATATTTGATGTTCTACCCCAGTACTTGTCGAATGTGAAAGAGATATATTTAGAATTCAACGTTATCACGATGTCTTTCCATTCACGTCTTGGGGAGATTGTTTCCGATATTGAATTTAAAAAGGCAGAAGATGTTGTTTCTAATATTCGTATGGAAAAAGATGAGTATGAAAGAAAATTAATAGAGAAGGCAATAGATATTGCTCAAAATGCATTTTTGAAAGTTTTAGATATTATTAAACCTGGAGTATCGGAAAGGGATATTGCTACAGAGTTGTGTTACCAAATGAAAAAATTAGGAGCTGATAAGGAAAGTTTTGATATTATTGTTGCTTCTGGTTACCGAGGAGCGCTTCCTCATGGTGTGGCTTCTGATAAAAAGATAAAAGAAGGGGAGCTAATTGTTATTGATTGGGGAGCATATTTTAAAGGATATGTTTCAGATTTAACTCGTATGGTTGTCTTGGGAAGAGTATCTGAAGATGCTGAATATGCACTGCAAGCGGTGAAAGAAGCTCAAGAAATGGCAATAGAGAAAGCACGTTGCTGCATGTCAGCTAAAGAAATAGATGCAATAGCAAGAAATGCTCTTAAAGAAAAAAAACTTGCTGAGTATTTTACCCATTCTTTGGGACATGGTATGGGAGTGGAGATTCACGAAAAACCAAGGGTTTCTTACATGTCTGATGAGATAATTCGTCAAAATGTTATATTCACTGTGGAACCCGGAGTTTATATTCCAGGTAAATTCGGTGTTAGAATTGAAGATGATGTTATAATGACACAGGATGGAGTAGAGGTTCTTTCCTCGTTGGATAAGGTATATAGGCTTTGATATAATAACATTGACATTGTTAATATAGGAGGGATGAATAGTGATATCAACAAATGATCTACGCTCGGGAGTAGTTATAGATATTGATGGTGTGCTTTATAGGATTATTGAAGCTCAGCACGTTAAGCCAGGTAAGGGATCGGCGTTTGTGAGAGTTAAGATGAAGAGATTAAGTGATGGAGCTTCTATCGAAACTACGTTTAGGGCTGGGGAGAAAGTTAAACAAGCGTATTTAGAAGGTAAAGATATGCAATATCTGTATAACGATGGGGATACTTATTATTTTATGGATACTCATACTTACGACCAAGTGGGTATTCCTGCTGAAGTTGTTGGAGATGCTGCTAAGTTCATGAAAGAGGATACTACTGTGCGTATTTACTACTACGAGGGAAATCCATTATCTGTTGAGCTTCCTACATTTGTGGAGTTAGAAGTAGTTGACACAGATCCTGGTTTGAGGGGAGATACGGCAGCAGGTGGTAGCAAACCTGCAACTTTAGAAACGGGAGCTGTTGTGCAGGTTCCCCTATTTATTAAAATAGGTGATGTTTTAAAGATCGATACTAGAACGGGAGAATATGTGGAGAGGGTGCGCTCCAAATGAAAAACAAATCTTCTGCTCATACAAATGCGTTTGATGTATTGAGGGCAACGCTTGTTGCCCTCGTTCCAGATATTGATGGAGTTTCTGGAATCAAAGGTGGAATGGATGCTATTACCATTGAGCATATTGATAAGGATATTATTGAGGTTGTAGTTCCCATTACGGTATTTCCCTCCGCACAGATCGCAAAAGTGGTAGATAAGGTCTCAGCATTTACGGAAAAGGTTATATCCGGCATTGTTGGTAGTCATTATATAGTTAGAGTGGTGGTGCTAGTAGAGGATGTCGTTGAGTAATCGTTATTTTAGAAAATTACGTAAAAATTTGCTTACAGCTTTGTATGGTTATGAAGTGGCAGATATTAAGCCTTCAAGAAAAGAGGTATTGTCTCAGGCATTGACGGATATTAAACCGTCAAGTAAATTAAAAAGGCATGCAAAGCGTATAATCAATACGGTGATAGATAAAAGGGATTATATAGATCAAATACTTAGAGAGCACATTAAATCTACATTATTTGATCGCATGGGAGAGTTGGAAAAGACCATTTTGCGAATAGGAACTGCTGAAATTCTTTTTTATCGTCATATAGTTCCAGTTGCTGTTGCTGTTAACGAAGCAGTAAATTTAGCTAAATATTTTGTTGATGAAAAATTTGCCTCTCTTGTGAATGCTACCTTAAAGGGAATAGCCGAGGAGCTAACGGGTGAGTATGAGGGTAAGGAAAAGAGTAGTAGTTAGAGGTATTGTTCAGGGTGTTGGATTTAGATGGTATACCCGGAGGCATGCTTCTCTTCTAGGGTTAGGAGGATTTGTAAGGAATATGCCTGATGGATCTGTGCTTATCGAAGTTGAAGGTGAAGACTCATTAGTTTCTTCCCTGATAGAAAAAGTCAAGATAGGTCCGACACATGCTATTGTAGAGTCAGTTGAAGTTGAGGAGCTTTCTCCTATTGGTGAGAATGTATTTCGTATAATTTACAGTTGAGGGGGATGCTTGGTGTTTAAGAGGATTGGTATTATTCACCATCCTAGCCGCAAGAAAGCTATTGATATAGTAAGTCATTTACACAGTTGCTTCAAAAAACTAGGTGTAGAAGTTGTATATACTGTTCCTTTGAATGATTGGAGAGAGGTACAAGCATCGGATATCAATAATGTAAATATAGTTGTTTCTGTGGGTGGTGATGGTACGCTTATAAGGGTTTCTCATCTTCTTCTAAAGTATGATTTTGATATTCCTATTTGGCCGATTGCTGCAGGTGAGTTCAATTTCATGCCCGATAGTATTGAGGTTGAGCAACTTTCCCTTGCTGTGGAGCGATTGGTAAAAGGAGAGATAGATGTATGGCATAAAAGTACGTTATCTGCCGAAGTGGAAAATCTGAAAAAAGTTTTTGTGAATGATATTGTAATTTTGAAAGATAATCCCCTGGATATATTAGATATGGATATTTACATAGATAGTAGTCTTGTCGGAAGCATTAAGGGTGATGGTGCAACTATATCTACATCTTCAGGCTCTACCGGTTATTCGTTATCGGCTGGTGGACCAATAGTAGATAGTAAAGTAAATGCATATATACTTATGATGTTAAATCCGCATCATATTACTGTCAGACCTATTGTGCTTGATATTTCTAGACGTCTTTCTATAAGGGTCAGAGAAAAAAATTGGCATTTGTTAATTGATGGACTGAGTGATCTTATGTTTAGTGGTAATAATGTAGTAAAAGTTTACGGTTCTAATAAGTCAGTAAATATTATTCATGTAAAGGGTTTTTATTCGTGGGCGGAAAACCTATATTCTAAATTTCACTGGGGTAGTCGCTATGTTGAAAGCGATAACACTTGATATCCCATCGTTGAATTTTCATGGTGATATAGAGTTTTCTAAAGGGTTAAATGTCATTACTGGAGAATCGGGAACTGGTAAATCTTTAATCTTAGAGGCCATTTCCCACGTTTTTGGGAGGAAAACTCCACGTTTTTCTAAACTGGATAAGTACACTATCAGTGCTATAGTTGAAATTCCACCAGATATCCTTCATCGTTTAGCCGATATGGGATTAGAGTTATCTGACAAAGAGGTATCTGTATTTATTAACAAACGTGAACGTGCTACATATCGTTTGAACGGTGTGCTTCTTTCGTGGTCTACTGCATGTTCACTTTTTTGCAATTTGTTGTCAGTGGTCTCGGTGGACGAAAGGGGAATGCTTAAACAAGAGAGTGTACGTCTATCGATTTTAGATAGATTTGTAGATAGAAAGCTATTGGATGAATTATCTCATTGGTATAATACGTATTCTTCTCTGATTCAAGATTTAGAGAGGGTTAATTATAATATCTCCATTTTGGAAGAAAAATATCTCTCGTTAAGGGAGCTTTCTGAAGAGATTGCTTCTGTTCAACATTATATTGATGAATATGAAAGCTTATTAGAGCTGGCAGAAAAGTTAAAACAATCGGAAAAAGTCTTAACGCTGGCATCCCATGTAAAGGATATTCTCAAAGAAGGGGATGATTCTGTATGGAATGCAATTGCTAAAGTAGAGGATGATATAGCACAGCTAGAAATTGATATGAATATGGATTGTATTTACGATGTGATTAGTGATATCATGGAAAAGTTAGATGAATTGGTCAGAGAGTATCAGTATTCCTCTTTATCTTTAGACGAAGTAGAAAATATCATTTGGCGTATACAACGATTGATGAGAAAGTATAACACAGATATTGAAGGATTAAAAAAAATTCTATTGGAGATAGATGATACCGACAATCTTTTAAGAGAAAAAAGATTAAAAAATAAAAAATTAGAAGAAGAACTAAGTAGAGCAGAATTAGAGTATCACAAAGTTGCAGAAAAATTATCTGCATCTCGACAAAAGGCAGCGAACAAAATCAACACCTATTTTTCTGAACATGGTAAAGAACTTGTTGGAGGGCATGTGGAGGTTATTGTTAATTCTGAAAAGAAAATTAGCCCTGTTGGATATGATAAGGTTGACTTTGTTTTTCGTGTTTCAGAAAATAGGGTTATGCCTGTTTATGAGATAGCCTCATCAGGAGAGTTATCTCGTATACTCCTGCTTTTGTATACATTATTAACTCCGGAGCAAAAAATCTTGATATTTGATGAGATAGATGCAGGTACGAGTGGTAACGTAGCAGCTACTATTGGTTTGTTTTTGAGGCAACTATCACGCAAGGTACAGCTTATTGTGTCCACACATTCACAGTTTATTGCGGCTGCAGCAGATACACATTTTATAGTGGAAGACCTAAGTTTTAGAAAACAGGTTAAAATGATAGAGGGGGATCACCGTGTAAAAGAAATAGCACGTCTTATAGATGGTGGTTCAGAAAGGGCATATTCCGTTGCCCTGGAACTTATAAATTCTTATAGGAGAGGTGATACATATGGATAAAGACAGGATAGTAGTTGTTAATCCAGGTTCTACATCCACAAAATTGGGGGTGTTTAAGGCTACGGATGAAGGAGTAGAGAAATTAGTAGTTGAAACTATTGAACATCCTCAAGAGGAGCTGGATAAATTTAACAATGTGCTCGAGGAAAAAGATATGCGCAAACAGGCTGTTTTGGAATTTATGAATAGACATGAGGTTAATAGGGATAATTTAATGGCTTTCGCTGTTAGAGGGGGACCGGTCAAGGCCATGGAAGGTGGGACTTATGAGGTCAATGAAAAGATTGTTGATGATATTTTGAATTGGCGTGTTGAAGCACATCATATTTCTTTAGTAGGAATAGTTATAGGTTATGAACTTGCTAATGAATTTGGTGTAAAGGCCTACTTTACCGATCCTGTTTCTGTAGATGAATTTGAAGATGTTGCCCGCCTTTCAGGTTTGCCAGAACTTCCTCGTAGAAGTCATGGTCACATGCTTAATCTCAGAGCTGTTGTAAGGAAATATGCTTCGGAAGTGGGTAAGGATATTTCCAATGTCAATGCTGTTGCAGTTCATTTGGGAGGAGGGTTTTCTATAGCTGCTATTAAAAGGGGTAGAATTATAGATATTAATAATGCCAATGAGGGAGGTCCATTTCAGGTTGAGAGGGCAGGTTCCTTGCCTGTTGGTGATCTTGTTCGTTATATATATGACAAAAAGCCGGATAAGGTAGAAACCTTGAAGAGGATAGCTGGTAAAGGGGGTATGTATGCACATCTAGGCACCAAGGATTTCCGAGAGGCTTTAAAAATGGCAGAGGAAAATGAAAGTGTGAAACTGGTCATCGATGCGATGTTATACCAAGTTTCTAAAGATATTGTTGCAATGGCAACAGCTTTAAAGGGAGATGTGGAAGTTATCATCGTTACAGGTGGGTTGGCTCACAACAGTTATGTAATAGATTTCTTTAAGAAGCATACCGGATGGATAGCTCCATTTAAGGTGTACCCTGGTGGTTTTGAAATGGAAGCTCTTGCAGAGGGGGCATGGAGGGTTATTAAGGGACTTGAAGAGCCCAAAGTGTATAACTAAGGGAGGGGATATTATGGCTATTAAGGATTTTTCTGCACTTAAGGAGTTAGCAAAGAGTAGGACAGAAGTTAAAGTTGTTATTGCCGGTGGCCATGATAGTGAGGCTTTAAAGGCAGCTGCTATGGCTGTTAAAGATGGTGTAGCAGATATTATTATTGTTGCAGATAAAGATAAGCTGCTTCGCAATGCTGAGGAGGAAGGCATTGATATTTCTAAGTTTGAAATTGTATATGCAGATGATGAGGTTCAAATGGCAGAAAAAGCTGTAAAGATTGTACACGATGGTGGCGCTCATGCCATTATGAAAGGATTAGTTAAAACGGCTACTTTCTTAAAGGCTGTTCTTAACAAAGAGTGGGGTATACGAAGGGCCAAGCTTCTTAGTCATGTGGCCTTGTTTGAGGTGCCATCTTATCCGAAGGTAATTTTCCTTACCGATGGTGGAATGGTTCCATATCCTGATTTAGATGAAAAGGTACAGATTCTTCAAAATGCCCTATGGGTAACTCAAAGACTGGGATATGAGCTGCCAAAGGTTGCTGTTTTGGCTGCTGTTGAAACGGTTAATCCCAAAATGCCACCAACCATAGATGCAGCAGCTTTAACTGTTATGTCATGGAGAAAACAAATCAATGCTATTGTAGATGGACCACTGGCTCTTGATAACGTATTGTCTAAGGTGGCAGCTCAGCATAAGGGTATAGATTCTCCCGTGATAGAAGATGCAGATATATTCTTGGTTCCCGATATTGAGGCAGGTAATCTTTTGGGCAAATCTTTTACCTATACAGCAGGGGGTAAAATGGCAGGCATTGTGGTAGGTGCCACTGTGCCAGTAATAGTGCCTTCTAGAGCAGATACTTATGAAAGTAAGTACTTTTCACTTTTGGCGGGTATAGCTATGAAGGAGGGATGATTTATGGGATATAAAATACTGGTAATTAATCCGGGTTCGACATCCACCAAGGTAGCATTGTTCGATGATGAAACAAAGGTATGGCAAGAAACTGTAAGACATGATCCTAAGAAGATACAACAATTTGAGAAGATATCTGATCAATATCATTTTAGAAAGGATACTATCCTTAATCTTCTTGCCGAGAAGGGAATAGCTTTAGAAGAAATAGATGCCTTTGTGGGGCGTGGAGGACTTCTCAAACCTATGGAGGGGGGTACCTATAAAGTTAACGAAAAAATGCTAGATGATCTCCGTAATAGACCTATGGGGGAGCATGCATCTAATCTTGGGGCACTAATTGCGTACGAGTTGGCATCTGAAGCAGGAGGAAAACCTTCTTTTATTGTAGATCCTGTGGTTGTCGATGAAATGATTGATATAGCGCGTCCCACTGGATGGCCCGAATTCCAGAGAAAAAGTATATTTCATGCTTTAAATCAGAGGGCAGTAGCCAGAAAATGGGCATCAGAGCGCGGGAAGCAATATAACGAAGTAAATGTAATTGTTGCCCATATGGGAGGCGGTATATCCATTGGTGCTCACCATAAAGGTAAAGTTATAGATGTTAATAATGCTCTTGATGGAGAAGGACCTATGTCTCCAGAAAGAGCAGGAACACTTCCTGTTTATTCTTTAGCTAAGCTTTGTTTTGATGGCAAATACGATAAGAAAACCATGTTAAAAAAGATTAAAGGTCAGGGGGGATGGGTTGCTCATTTGGGTACTTCCGATGCTATAAAAATTGAGAAAGATGTGGAAGCAGGCGATGAAAAAGCCAAGCTTGTAGTTGCTGCAACTGCCTATCAGGTGGCTAAGTGGATTGGGCATATGGCTGCTGCCCTTAAAGGCGAGGTGGATGCCATTATATTGACAGGAGGACTGGCTTACTTCGGGTGGTTTGTAGATAATATTAAGCAACATGTAGAGTGGATAGCACCAGTATACGTGTATCCTGGAGAGATGGAAATGGAAGCACTTGCTTTGGGGGCTTTGCGTGTTCTTAAAGGAGAGGAGGAAGCTAAAACATATGTCTGATATTACAGATGGTCTAATATTATTTGACAATGCACAGGTGGTTCTATTTATAGGTCCCAGAGGTAATGGTAAAACAGAAATTGCTGCTAATATCGCACTAAATGCTAAGGGGAAAGTTGTTGTCGTCGATTTAGATGTATACAAGCCCTATATTAGAACACGAGACATTGCCCCTATTTACGGATATCCTGCCCGATATCCTGAAGGGGATCTCAAATATATGGATAGTCCTGTAATTCCCGGTGGAATATCGGATTTGATTAGTGAGGGAAAAAAGATAATCTTTGATTTAGCAGGAGAAGAAACAGGAACGTGTCCAATTGGTATTTATAGAGATGATATTAGGAAGGTACCATTTAAAACGGTCTTGGTGGTCAATCCGTTTAGGGCAAACTTTACTTATGAGGGATTAAAGACATATATGAATACATTCAATAACAAGCTAGAAAGAGATTTCTCCATTTCTGAGATTATTCCCAATATAAATCTAGCTGGTGCACTTACTCCCGATGATTTTATTAAAGGGTATAATAAATTTAAGAATACGGTGGTTAAGCTTGAAAAAAAGCTTGCCATACCTTTTATTGCTACTGAGGCCAATGTTGCCCCGGTAGTGTCAAAGGGAGTAGAGTATCCAATTTTGCCGATTGAAAGACATATCTTTATTTAGGAAAGGAGGGGACAGATTGTGCCCAAAAAAGTGAGGGGAGTACTTACCATTAGGGAAGATCTATGTAAGCAATGTGGTTTATGTGTTTCTGTATGCCCTGTGCACATTTTGGATTTTTCAAAAACTAAGATCAATGCTAAGGGATATAGACCAGTTGAGCTAACAGATCCAGATAAGTGTGTTGGGTGTGCTTTTTGTGCCATGATGTGTCCAGAAGGTGTAATAGACGTATATCGTAAGTTTGTAGAAGTTGAAGGATAAGGAGGGGATCCGTATGGGTGAAAAGGTATTTATGAAGGGTAATGAAGCCCTTGGCGAGGCGGCAGTGCGCTCCGGATGCCGTTTGTTTTTCGGTTATCCCATAACGCCGGCAAGTGAACTAGCTGAATATATGGCTTATCGTTTGCCTCAAGTGGGTGGTGTTTTTATTCAGGCAGAAAGTGAACTTGCCGCTGCTAATATGATTTATGGAGCTGGTGCTGCTGGTAAATATGCAATGACAGCATCTTCTTCTCCCGGTGTCTCTCTTATGCAAGAAGCCATATCATATATGGCAGGTGCAGAGGTCCCAGCTGTCATTATTAATCTAATTCGAGGTGGTCCTGGTCTTGGTGATATTCAACCAGCTCAATCAGATTATTTCCAGGCTGTGAAAGGTGGAGGACATGGTGATTATCGTAACTTAGTATATGCTCCATCTACTCTTCAAGAGGCTGTAGATATTATGCCACTTTTATTCCAGAATGCTTTTAAATATCGTATGCTTGCCATGATGGTTGTTGATGGATTAGTAGGGCAAATGATGGAAGCTGTTGAGTTCAAATATGATATAGATCCTGATTCTATGCCTGTGCCAGATTGGGCTCTTTCTGGTAAGAAGATGCATGGGGGTAAGAAAAATGTTAATACATCTTTAGAACTTGATCCCAATAAACTTGCTGCCCACAACTTTAAGCTATTTGAAAAG
>CAZATH010000003.1:0-24029 GCA_964487995.1 uncultured bacterium | reverse complement strand
TAAAGGGGATCGATGCACAGGCGGAATATGGATAAGTAGATATTAGTTTCATGGTCCCAAGCCTCCACATATGTGGAGGCTTGGGGATTATAAGGTTCCTATACCGAACAATTTATCCATGAGTGTTCCAAATCCATAGGATATTAAAGCGGCTACTAAACCGGTGGTTATCATCTCTATGGCTTTTTTCTTTGTATCAATGCCTGAGAACATAGCTACTAAAGATCCAACAGTGCCTAAGGCCAGTGTTGCAAGGATGACAGAAAATATCAGTGCGGTGAATGAGGAAGGTGCAAGGAAGAAAGGTATCACAGAGAAAGATACGCCGAAGAGATATGCAAACCCTGTGTAGAGGGCAGCTCTGATTTCATTTTCATTTTCCTCTTCAGGTAGTAGTGCTTTGAGTAAACCCTGATCCCTTAGCTTGTTTACTATATCTTTGGCAATTTCTTCCGGTATACCATTTTCAATAAGTTTTTCTATTTCTTTTTCTGCGGCTATATCGGGAGCAACATCAAGAAGTATCTGCATATTTTTTCTGATGCTCTCATTTACCTGTCTCTGGGATCTTACAGAGATGAACGTTCCAACAGCCATTGAAAGGGAACCGGCAACACCTACAATGAGTCCACTGAATCCCACAAGAAACGGTTTATCAGGGTATACGGCAGAAAGTCCGAAGACGGCACCAAGTATTTCTACAAGGCCATCGTTCATGCCTAAAACGAAATCTCTAACATTTTCTGTGTGAAAACGTTTTTTCTCCTCTGCAAATATCTTTTCATGTTCAAGTTCTTCAAAGATAATCTGTTTTATAGCCAATATCTCATCTTCTGTTAAATCTTCATTTTGTTTGAGATATTCGTAGTATTTGTTAACAGCTTGTGATTCTCCGAGTTCAAATACCGAAACCATTGCTCCCGCTCCGAGGAGTTTCCTCATCATCTTGGCATACCACAACTTAAGAGAAGACACTTTAGGTGGTCTGGGTGTGATGCCTCGTTTTTCAAGAAATTTTCTCCAAAATAGTGCATGATCAGCCTCTATTTTAGATAGCCTTAGAAATTCTTTTTTTAGTTTCCCATCTGTTTCAATATCTGCAAGATATTTGTAGACTACCGAATCTGTGCTTTCATCTATGTAAAAGCCCAAAGCTGTTTTGAGATGTTCTTTCATGTATATTTTTCCCTCCTTTCCCTTATATAATGATAATACCAATATTTGAGGAGGAATTTGTATGGAGATTAAATGGTCTGATAGTCTCAGTGTTGGGCATCCTACAATAGATAGCCAACATAAAGAATTGGTTAGACGTATAGCAAAGCTTGTTGACTTGATTAACTCAGGGAATATTACAAACGAGGAAATGGTAGAAGTTTTAGGTTTCATTGCAGATTATACCGATGAGCATTTCTCTACAGAGGAAAAAATGATGAAGCAGACAGATTATCCTGAATATGATATGCATAGGCAACAGCATTTGTGGTTTATGAATGAGGTGAATGAACTTATTAAGGAATACATCATAAATGGTGTTAGCGATAAACTCCTAAAGGATATACAGAGAGTTCTTATTGATTGGTTGGTTGGTCATATTACCGGTACCGATAAAAAACTTGGTGCTTATCTGATGGAGAAAGGTGTAATTGCGCCCAAGGATACAGGTCAGGAAAAATAAAAAAGTGGGGGATTAATCCCCCACTTTATAACGAGTTCTTCCTGTCTATATTACTTTACGCTAACATTGACAGCCTGAGGTCCCTTGGGTGTGTCTTTAATCTCAAACTCCACAAGGTCTCCCTCTTCAAGGGTTTTAAAACCGTCGCCGTTGATGCCGGAGTAATGAACAAATACATCCTCTCCGCCGTCATTTCTGGTGATGAAACCATAACCTTTCTTCTCGTTAAACCACTTTACTCTTCCTTCTAACATAATCTTAGTCCTCCTAAAAACTTATTTCTTCTCTCAGGGAAAAATTTCTTTCTCTCTGAGGAGATAACTAACTATAACACGTTTAAATATAAAAGTCAACCCCTGTTTTTTATCTCACGAAGAAGTGCTTCCATTACATCTCCAGCTTTTGAATGTATAACTAGATCTGCCATGTGGTCATAACCTGTTTTTTCTAAATTGATGATGACAAGTTTTCCACCTGCTTCTTTAACAGTGATGGGTATCATTGCTGCAGGATATACCGTGAGAGAAGAGCCTATAGATAGAACAAGGTCAGCAGAAGAGGCTTCGGCTACGGCAAGGGTCCATTCTCTCTGGGGTAATCCCTCTCCAAACAGCACAACATTGGGCCTAATAATACCACCGCACACTTCACATTTGGGAATGCTACTGCCCATGAGAACTTCAGCAGAATATTTTTTACCGCATCTATCACAGTAAGCCTCTTCAATATTACCATGTATCTCATAGACCTTCTGACTACCGGCTTTTTTATGTAAACCATCTATATTTTGTGTGATAACTGCTTTAATGATACCCATCTCCTCCAACTCGGCCAAAGCCTTGTGAACTCTATTTGGTTTAATATCTTTCATTGCTGCAATTCTCATTCTGTAAAACTCAAAAAATTCTTCTGTGTTACTCTCCAGTGCCCACCTTGAGGCAATTTCCTCTGCTTTATACTTTTTCCACAGGCCGCCGGGTCCTCTAAAGTCGGGTATGCCACTTTCAGTGCTAGCCCCTGCACCTGTGAATGCAATGGCATAGCGGCTATGCAGAAGCATATCTGCAAGTTGAGATATTTTGTTCACATTATCACCTCCCACGTTAATTCTACAAGAGTATATGAAGGTTTATAATTAACTTAAGGGGTATCCTACTAGAGGGTACCAGATGGGAGGCGATAACATGCTCGTTGCTAAGGCATCGTTTGAGTTCTTACCTGTGAAGATAGGAGGACTGGGTGAGGCTGTTACCTCTATAGCTACATACCTGCAACGTAGTGGTGATGATGTGTGGATGTTTATGCCATCCCATGGAATCCAGCACATGCCAGAAGCCTATCCTTTAAGGTTCAGAAAATTTCTCTCTTATGAAACGCAAATAGGAGGAAAGTGGCAAAACATAGATGTGTGGGAAGGTTGGCGTGATGGGGTAAGGGTATTTGCACTGTCAGATCCTGTGATGGATAATCCCGAGGTATATGGTCCTACCGATGAAGATGTTGTGGAGAAGATATTCCATTTTTCTGCAGCTTTACCGGGGCTAATGAATTATCTTGTAGCCCATGAGGGTAGAAAACCTGCAGTGTTTCACATACACGATTGGCATACTACACTTGCCGGTGCCCTGATAAAGAAGTATTTTCGCATCCCAGTGGTGTTAACAATTAATCGTATATGTTATGGTTCTACAACTGTGGCCAAAATATATGAGATGGGATATGGAGAATTTGTAGACGGTAGATGGTTGTATGGAGAAGGCTTTGACTTAGAAAAATTTGGTGCATACAGTAGCGATTTTCTGACAACAGTTTCTTATTCTTATCTTCAGGAGGAGTGGGATAGATATTTTCATCTCTTTGATGGTAAGGTCACCTACGTGTGGAACGGTGCCGACACCGAGTATTGGAACCTTGACAATATTAAGTGGAATAATAAATCGCGAGAAGAAAGACGAAATATTGTACTCCATGATATTGGATTGAATGATGGGATAATGTACCTGTTTGTAGGTAGATTTGACAGAGCACAAAAAGGTTTGGATATCTTGGCAGATTCTATCCGTATGGTGCTTGATGGTAGTAGAGATAATCCGAATAGAAGTGAACTTAGATTTATAATAGGTGGAGACGGTGATGCAGGTCTTAAAGAGTTGGTATACGAACTTTCGTCTGTGTATCCTGATAATGTCTATTATTTTGGAAGATTTTTATCTCGTGAAGAGGTAAGAGAATTATATGGTGCAGCAGATTTTGTTATAGTGCCCTCTAAATTTGAACCATTTGGCCTTGTGGCACTTGAGGCAATGGCCATGGAAGCAGTGCCTATCGCATCACGAGTTGGTGGCCTTAAAGATATCATCTTGGATATCGTGGCATACGGTGATAGGGGAACGGGAAAGCTTGTGCCACCATCAGATGCCGGAGCCCTTGCCGATGCCATTATTAGTATGGCAAATATGGCAATATCTACCCCTAAGTTTTTAAGATTGATTGGAAGGAATGGTAGGGAGCATGTGGTGTCCCACTTTACATGGGATAAAGCTATTAAACGTTATAAGAGAATATATTCCGATATGTTTGCCACGTATATTCCATTTGTTAAATATAAAAGGCCACTGTAATGAATACTGATATAATGCTACCTAGGTGAGTGGGCTGGGAAGTCTATAAAATAGGAGGGATCTGTAATGGAATTTGCATATCTTCAGAAACTGACAATGGTAGACTTCCCAGGCAAGATTGCATCTACAGTTTTTACCATTGGCTGTAATTTTAGGTGTCCGTTTTGTCATAATCCTGAACTTGTAGTGCCACCCTTTGCCGATGCGATGTTTGACGATAATGACATACTTAAATTTTTGTCTTCTAGAAAGGGTAAGATAACAGGTTTATGTATTACAGGTGGAGAACCCACACTTCATGGCAAGAAACTAGCAATGTTTATGGAAAAAGTAAAGCTATTGGGATATGTTATTAAACTTGATACCAATGGATCTAATCCTGAAGTATTGAAACAGTATATAGAGTATGGACTGGTTGATTATGTTGCCATGGATATAAAGACATCAAGAAAAAAGTATTATCTTGCAACAGGACTTACGGTAGAAGAGGGTGAAAAGATTGTTAAAAATGTTTCCCAATCTATAGAGATTCTAATGGAGAGTGGTATACCATTTGAGCTTAGAACAACGGCTGTTCCTGGCTATGTGGATATAGAGGATTTTTGGGATATTAGGGAATGGATTAGCGGTATTCCTTTGTATGCTATTCAGCGATACCATAAAGACAAGGTATTAGATGAACAACTATCACCCGATATATCCTATAGCAGAAATGATTTAGAGAAATTTGCCGATATTGTAAAACCCTATGTAACAAAAGTGATTGTGAGGTGGTAAAGATGAAACGTGTTGAAAAATATGCTGGTGAAGACATTGTATATAAAAACGATGTTTTTATTATTCCCAAGGGGGAAGTGTATGAAGGTAATATTACCGTTAAGGGTGGTGTTCTTATAATTAAAGGAGTTTTAAGGGGTAATATTGTTGTTCTTAGGGGAAAGGTGAAAGTCACTGGGAGGGTAGAAGGTTTACTGATTTCTATATACAGCAAGGTGTTTTTATCTGCAGATATCGATAATGTTATATTAATATACTCTGATGTTATATTTGACGGTGGGATATATAATCGCCTAAAGATGATTTCCTGTAGGTTTGAAGTGCTTAGAAAAATCAAAGTGCAAGATGTGATAAGGGTAAACGGTCCTTTGCTTTCTATGTATCTGGCTATTGTTTTTGGATATGCTCTTTCTTTCCTATAAAATCTTCTGGGTTGTCTATGCCTGAAAGCAGAAGTGCTATCATGCCAGCTCCAATAGGCATATAATATGCTATTATTCTCCATATTCCCACGGCAAGTAAGGCATTGGCTGTTTGTATGCCTGCTGCTGTTAATATGATTGTCATAGCCCCCTCAACACCACCACTTCCACCGGGAGTAGGTATAAGTCCCCCGATAATATCGGCTATAAGGGCAAGTTCAAATGTTGAAATGATGTTGATATCTCTCTCTAGATAATGAATGACTACGATTAGTGGTGATATAAAAAGGACCATTTGAACAAAAGATAGAAGAGCACCTAATATAACAGTGCTATGTTTGGTTGTTCTCCACATTTTTCTAAATAGCATTAGCTCCGACGCTATCTTTCTATAAAATGACGTGTACTTTTTGTGAAGCAATGCCCTTATACCTTTAACAGGTTTACTTCTCCATACCCTTCGTGAAGAGAAAAGAGCATATATAAGTATCAACATCAGTGCAAGGAAAAAGGCAAGCCACGCAAATTTACCAAGTTTTATATGTCCCACTTTTCGTATGGCAGGTATACCGAGTATGATACCCAGTATGATGGCTATTTGAAACATCAAACTTCTCATTACGATTATTCCCGTTGCAATTCCCGGTGGGATTTCCATCAGTGAGAGATAGTAAATCTGAAAGGCCTGACCACCACTTTGAAATGGTGTAATATAGTGAAATAGATAACTTGCTACTACGAATTTAACAATGGAAAGGTATTTAGGTTTGTATCCCTTTTCTCTAATAAGTATGTAAAATGTTAACCCTTCTACAAACCATTTAATGATAATAAGTGATATTCCTATAGCCCATATGTAAAAGGGTATAGATGGTATCTTTTTTAACGCAGCAAATAGTTTGCCTTTACCTATTAATACGAGAGCAGAGAGTGATAGAGTGATAGCTATAAATATATTTCTTACAAGATGTTTATCCTTCACTAGACATCACCGAGTGTGCCGTCATAAATAGGGTCATAATGGGATGAAAGATAGCCAGGGTATAAAGGGCTAGTATGGGTTTTCCTATTAATGGAAGTATAAAAAATCCCAGTGTTTCAAGTTCCACCCATGTGGGTATCTTCCAAAATGGACCAGATGATACCCATTTGTCTATAGCTTTTCCACCTTTCATTACACTTTCAAGGCTTTTGGTGTAAAGCCATATACCTGCACCGAATGATATAGAATATGCCATTGCTAGTAGTATGAATGAAATATTCTTGAGACCATATACTATTGCCCAAATACTACCAAGTAGTCTTAAGCTGTCTGTCCACACCTCCAAAGCCACCCCCAGTGCAGATGTTTTTCCCGTTATTCGTGCCACTGGTCCATCTACACAGTCAAGTATAAAGGCAAGTTCAAAAAGCAGTGCACCGGTGGAAAAATATCCTTTAGCAAATGCGTAAACACTTCCTAAAGCACTGATTAAGGAAAGTATAGATATAGTATTAGGATGTAGATGAAGGAAATTGATGTTGATGTAAATCAAAGCCCCGTATATGTAGCGAAGGAAGAAATATTCCCATATGGGAAGTGGTTTACCCAGTTTTTCTAAAACTTCGTTATATTTTATATGAGGCCAAGCATCTTTGCCCGCTTCAGATCCTCCAGTGTGTCTACTTCTGCCCAGTCTGTTTCCTTCACCCATATAGGTTTAATACACTCCTTTTTTAAAAGCTCCCTTATCACATCTTCATAGTATCCATCAATATGTCTTTCTCTGTCAAAGTGCCATATATAACTTTCTACCATTTTAGCAGATAGTTTCTGCATACCAATGGTTTCAGCTTCACCGACTATAGCTTTGCCTAAATCTACGATACAACCGTCTTCTATATGTGCCTTCATAGCCTCACTGTCAAGTTCTGTCTTACTTACCAAAAAAGCACTGCCATTTTCTTTGGCAAGTATTTCTAAATATTGATATTTTATGAGAACATCTCCATCGGTTAGTATCACACTTTGTTTTTCTGGCACCAGCATTAGCCCCAGTAGAGCAGAAAGAGAATTGCCCGTATCCTTGTATTCGGGATTGAAAACGGTAATAACATTTTCTTTGTCATTTGCCCATTGCTCAAGATAATGATATCCATGGCCTCCCACTACAACAATCTTTTCGCTGAATACATTTAACATTTTGTATAAACTGTCTAAAAATGTTTCATCACCTACGGAAAGAAGCGGTTTAGGTTTATCGGTTTCCTCTCTTTGAAGTCTTATGCCCATTCCCGCTGCCAAGATAACACTCCACATTTATAGCACTTCCTTCAATGTTTTTATGAAATCTTCCATTATCTCTCTGCGCCATATGGAAACCCTCATATAGTCTTTCATATCTTTGTCTGTATAGAATCTTGTTATATATCCCCTTTGATACAGCCTTTCATATAAAACAGGTGGCTCTATTGTGGGTTTAAACAGTACAAAGTTTCCGTAAGATGGAGATATTACCTCAAAACCTAATTTCTTAAGCTCTTCTTCTACAAACTTTCTACTTTCTATAATCTCTTTTGCCACATTGCGATATTCTTCAATATGCTCTAAGCTCTTTAGTGCCGCCATTTGTGAAAGATATGTGAGATCCTTGATACGTTGAAGTATGCGTAAATGAGTGGCTAAGTCTTTGTGAACAGCTGCGAATCCTATTCTTAGACCTGCCAAACCAAACAGCTTTGAGAATGTGCGGGTGACAACGATATTGGGATATTTTTCTATTATGGGAATTACTCCTTTAAATGAAAGATCTGCAAAGTGAATATATGCCTCATCTACAATGATTAGTGTATCAGAAAGAGAATTTGCCAGTGTTTCTATGTCTTCTGGTGGTATCCACTGACCTGATGGGTTGTGTGGGTTGGAAAAGTATATGATTTCTCCACCATGTTGGGTGTGTGCATTAATGATATCTTGAATGGTAAGGTGGTTAATTGGTGAGGTTTTAATGTAGTGGATATGTAGGCCGTGGGTCTGGGCAAAGAGTATTGTATTTCCATATTCTGGATATCTCATCAAAATGGTATCACCAGGGTCGGAAAATGTCCGAATAATGTTGTCAATGGCATTATCTGAACCGGGATATAGAATGACTTCTATATTTTTCCCTATATCATGTGTTTCTTTTATGGTATCTATAAGTTGTGGTATTTCCCCTGGTGGATAGTGTCTTGCCACTATATCAAGTGGTATTTCTTTGAGAAAATCAACAACCTTAGGAGATATGAAATCTCCCTCATTCATACCAAGTCTAATAATATCTTCTAAGTTATCAGGCCATCCTGGTGATGAGTAAGCCTGAGCGTTTTGTATATATCTATTAACTTTCACCACTTTGAGACCTCCATAAATTTACAGATAAATTATACAGCATTATTGCCTTAGCCCATAAGCAGTAATTTCTTAACAAATCTAATTGTCTTAAATTTTTTGGTTTTTGGTATCATAGAAATAGATAGTGTTTAGGGGAGGTGAGGTACATTGAGCATCAAGGTGAAAACAATTGTTGCCACACTTATTGTTGTAGTATTGGCTATTGTTTCTGTGGCATGGGTATCTGTCTCTTACTCTTCTAAGAGCCTTATTGCCAGTGAAGAGTCAAAGCTTGTTGTGGCAAGAGATAACCGTGCAGAAACCTTACATGAATACTTTTCTCAGCAGGATAGAGTGCTATATGCTATGGCACATAACAACGATATTATATCAGCCGTGCAGAGCTTTTCTACAGCCTATCATGAGTTGGCACCTACACCAGATGAGGCTATGAAGCTACTACAGAAGGCATATATTGAGCTTAATCCCAATCCTGCAGGTCAAAAAAACAAACTTGTCTCTATACGCTCGATAAAAGATATACCAGCAGATTTGTCTTCTAAGCTATTCTCTTATGATGATTATCACTCTTATTATCATCCTATACTGGAAAAACTTAGGAAAGCCAATAAATTTTACGATATATTTCTTATTGATCCCGATGGTAATGTAGTGTATACCGCCTTTAAAGAAAGGGATTTTGCATCTAATCTTGTTAGTGGACCTTGGAAGGATAGTAATCTTGCACAACTATATCACATCCTTAAAAAGGAAACCTCTGGTGTTCACTATACTGATTTTGCGAAGTATGCTCCAAGTAATGGTATACCTGCGGCATTTGCCGGTATAGCACTTAAAGATGAATACGGCGATGTGGTAGGCTTTCTTGCCGTTCAGCTGAATATTGATGATATTAATAATATTATGACTAATACAGCTGGTATGGGAAATACTGGGCAGACATATCTTGTGGGTCCAGATGGTTATCTTCGTAGTAATACCCGCTTTGATAAAGATGCCATTTTAAACAAACAGGTAAAGATGAATGCCATAGATAAGATATTTAAAGAGGGTAAGTCTGGAGAAGAACGAGAAGTTGACTATAGGGGGAAAAAAGTTATTGTTGCGTATGAGCCTTTTAACCATCATGAAATCAAATGGGGGGTAATAGCACAAAAAGATCTTTCTGAAATATTGGCACCTGCCGATAGTTTGAGAAATACCATTATAATCATGTCCATTGTTATATTGGTTGTTGCGGCTATCTTAGCCTACATATTTGTATCTCGTATGTTGTCTCCCCTTGGTCTGCTTCAGCAGAGGATTCTCCAGTTTGCAAATGGAGATCTCACCACACCATTTGACGATTATACTATGAGTGATGAGGTGGGAAGCATATATAGGGCTATGCAGAAAGCCGAAGATTCATTTCGCATTTTAATTGGAGATGTAAAGAACTCTTCAGAGAAACTTTCCCACAAAGCTGAAGATCTTGCCGCTATTTCAGAGGAAACAATGGCATCTACCGAAGAGGTGTCAGCTCAGGCTGAAGATGTTAAGAATATTACACGAGAAGCGGCAAGTGGTGTTGTTGCCGTAGAGGATGGTATCACTCAAGTGGCCGCTGCTGCCGCATCGGTGGCCGATGCAGCTACAGAACTTGCCACTCAGGCTGAAGGTGTATCTCGCGGTGCCGAAGAAGGTCAGAATATGATACAGCAAGTGATATCTGCTGTTGGTGATATTAAAAATGCCACACATATGGAATCTCAGAAAATTAATGAACTGGTAGAAGCGGCTGGAAATATTGGTCAAATCGTGAAGACAATATCTGATATAGCAGAACAAACTAACCTACTTGCCCTCAATGCCGCAATAGAGGCAGCCCGTGCCGGTGAAGCAGGTAGGGGATTTGCCGTAGTTGCCGATGAAATTAGAAAACTTGCCGAACAATCCAAGGAGGCAACGGAAAATATTGCCAAGATGCTAAAGAATATTCAAATGGCAACAAAGGATGTTGAAAAGACCACTGCTGAAGTTGTATCGGCTGTAGATAAAACAGCTGAACTTGCAACATCTGTTGGTGAAAAATTTGAGGGTATTACCGAGATGATTAGGGATATGTCGGCAATGATAGAAAATACTGCTGCAGCAGCCCAAGAGCAGAGTGCAGCTGCCCGTGAAATTACCGAATCTGTTGCTACGGTAAGATCTTCTATTGAAAAAGTTACAGCATCTGTAGAGAATATTGCCGATGCCATAAGGCAGCAGGCACAGTCTGCAGAACTGGTTGCCCGTAGTGGTGAAGAACTAACCGAGATTGTTTCACATTTGACAGAAAAGATAAGGGTATTTAAGCTTTAAGTAGGATTTAGTGTAGATTTTAGGGAGGAAGGTCTTTATGACTTCCTCCCTTTTTTAATATGACTATAAGGGTAAGGAAACTTGTAATATACCCATGCACATTGGATACCATAACATTGAATGTTATTTTATCTAAGGATGGGACATGCTAGTGGGATGATGATTAGTTGATAGGGTGTTTATGCTTTAAGTTGATGTTTGATAATATAGTATCGTTTTTGGCAAAGATAATTTGTTTTCCGTAAATCAATTATGACAATATCTGTATTTAGAGATTGAGTAAAAACCACAAAAAATAAATATATAAAATCTTTTTCTCCTCATAAAGATGTTGTTTGGGAGGATGTTGGTATCTGTCAAAGAATCGTAAACCCTTTATATGGATGTTTTAGATAGTGAGTTGAAAATAAATACCATGTTATTATAAATGATATATACATTTTGTATGTATGTGGTATAATTTACATAGAGAAAATATAGGGAGGTGAGAGTATGTGGGGTTATGGTAGAGGATGGGGCTTTAGAAGGTGGATGTATGGTATGCCACCTGTATATCCTTATGGCTATGTGGATCCTACACAGATGGCAGAAATAGAGAAGCAGTGGCTCAGGCAATATGAGGCTTACCTTGAGGCAGAACTACGTATCGTAAGAGAGAGAATAGCTCAGCTTGAGGGTAGAGTGCCACCGGCACCACCTGCAGGAAATGAGATTTAAAAAATTGTATAGGAGGTGAGAATTATGCCTTATGGAGATTGCACAGGACCAGATGGAATGGGACCTGTCTGGATAAGAGGAGGGGCATATGCACCTTATAGTGCTTATACCACACCTGTATACTACACAGGTAGAGTGCCTTACAATGGATTTTTCCCTTATTTCCGTTATGGATATGGCTGGGGTAGAAATCTATTAGGATTTTTTGGAGGCTTCTTCCGCGGAGGCTGGGGTAGAGGTCGTGGTAGAGGATATGGTATGGGATACGGCGCTGGTTATGGTAGAGGTAGGGGATATGGTATGGGAAGAGGTAGAGGAAGAGGAAGAAGAGGTGGCCGCATGCGCTGGGGAGGATGGTAATAATCTATGGATATTCGGGGGACCATTTGGTCCCCCTTGTTTGTAAGATGAGATTCTCTAAGATGTATGTAAATTGTATGTAAGTGGTATACTGAAAGTGTGAATGCCTATAAACTTTTGGGAGGTGGTTTACATGATTGTTATATTATCTGAAGGTCCAGATATGAATAGCCCGGTGGCAACACGTTTTGCCCGTGCTCCATATATAGGTTGGGTAAATCCCGATGGAACAGTAAACTTTGAACCCAATCCTATGCTCAATGAAGCCCATGGGGCTGGGCCGAGATTTGTAATGATGCTTTCTGAATCGGGTGTTACCGATGTAATATCTGGAGCAATTCCTGGTACCAATGCCATGACCGCACTAATGGAAGTGGGTATTAATCTATGGGATGCATCTGGTATGACAGTGGCTCAGGCACTGGAAGCTTTTAGAAGTGGTAGCTTACAGCCCACACCGGTAGCCGGTCGCCCCGGTGGTGGTATGGGACCCGGTATGGGCGGTGGCTTTGGCGGTGGAATGGGTAGAGGTCGTGGTATGGGAAGAGGCTTTGGTGGTGGAATGGGCCGTGGCGGAGGCTTTGGTGGAGGTCGTGGTATGGGACGCGGAAGAGGTGGCGGATTTGGAGGTGGCAGAGGTGGATGGTAATGTATGTATCTTTGCCACCTCTACATCTGAAAATGCACGATTGTATAAAGGATTTTGTAAAACACCTTTTGTGGGTTTAGTTGATATAAATAGAGAAGAGATTGTCTGGGTAGAAAATCCGTTTACCGAAGAGAGTGGTTCTGCTTCTATGTTCCTTAAATTCCTTTTAGATAAGGGAATAGAAATCATAATATCCGGTGATAAACCTGGGGCAGGTGTTTTCCCTATTCTTGAGAGAGCCGGTATTAAGGTGTATGTGGATAGTGGTAGTGTAAAAGATGCAATACACAAGTATAAAAAGGGAGCTTTAAAACTAGCTAAAGATGGTTATCCCAAGGGTGATTGTAGATGATGTAGAAAGGTGGTGGGTATATGTATATCGCTGTTATCAGTGGTAAAGGGGGAACAGGTAAGACAACTGTTGCAGTTAATTTAGCATATGTGGCTAGCTTGTATGAACCAGTTTATCTTGTTGATCTTGATGCAGAAGAGCCTAATGGCCACTTGTTTTTTAAAGAGCGTATATCTTGGATGGGAGAAGAGACAGTATATAAAAAACTGCCACGGGTAAATTTAGATATATGCACATTTTGTGGTAAGTGTGCGGAAGCTTGTCAAAAAGGTGCTATTGTTGTTGGAAAGAAAACTGTGATGGTATTTGACAATCTGTGTCATGGATGTATGCTTTGCGAGTATGTATGTCCCGAAAAGGGTGCTATTGTCGAAGAAATGAAACCTATTGGTTATGTGAAATGGGGTAAGGTTAACGATAATCTTGACTATTACATGGGGCTGATGAACATTGGAGAGTTGTCGGCTACGCCTGTGGTTAGACATGCCAAACATAAAGTTCCCCGCGATAGACTGATTATTGCCGATGGAGCTCCCGGTGCTTCTTGTCCTGTTGTAGAGGCTATAGATGGTGCCGATTATGTGATTCTTGTTACAGAACCTACCCCATTTGGACTTCACGATTTGGAGGTTGCCTATTCTATTGTTAATCAACTTGGTTTAAGGGCAGGTGTTATTGTGAATAGAGACGATGCCAATAGACCTTATGATGCTCTTGAGCGGTTTTTAGATGAAAATGGTTTATCTGTGCTTGCCAGAATTCCATTTAGCAAAGATATTGCCAAAGTTTACTCCAGAGGTGGTATTTTGTCTGAGCATCTTCCGTTTGTCAGAGAGATATTTGAAGGTGTTTATCGTAAGGTGGTGAAGAGGCAATGATACAGGTGGCGGTGATTAGCGGAAAAGGGGGAACTGGTAAGACAACGTTAACTGGTGCTTTGGCATCGTATTTTAAGGGCAAGATAGCTGTTGACGGTGATGTGGATGCATCTAATCTCTATATGTTATTTGACCCGGTGATGAAGGAAAAGCACGATTATGTTGCCAGTAAAAAGGCACTTATACATAAGGAAGGATGTATTAAGTGTGGAATTTGTAGAGATGTTTGTATTTTTGATGCAGTAAGAGTGGATCAAAACGGATATTTCTATATAAATCCCTTTGCCTGTGAAGGATGTGCATATTGCTACTATGCATGCCCGGTTAACGTAATTGATATGTACGATGAAAAATCGGGAGAATATTATTGGGGTGATTCAGAGAGGGGTCCTGTAGCATACGCCAGGTTGTTTCCCGGTGAAGAGACAAGTGGTGGTTTGGTTGCCGAAGTGAGAAGAATAGCCCTTAGTAAGGCACTGGAAAGTCCAGAAAAACCATCTATTATCATTGATGGGGCACCTGGTGTGGCATGTCCGGCTACCTCTTCTATTACCGGTACAAATTATGTTATTGTTGTGACAGAACCTACTGTATCAGGTCTTCACGATCTAGAGAGGGCAGCTCAGATGATAGAACATTTTTCTATTCCCTTTGGGGTGGTTATAAATAAATATGACCTGTCAGAAGATAAGACAGAGGAGATTAAAAAGTGGTGTGAAGATAGGGGTATAGATTTCTTGGGACAGATACCCTTTGATCCCAAAGTGGTAGATGCAACAAGACAGGCAAAGCCTATAATAGATGTGTTTCCAGATAGTCCGGCAAGTAAGGCCATTTTAGATATCATTCATAGACTTCAGGAGAAACTGGGTTTGTAAGGGGGATTCCCCCCTTACTTTTTTACAAAGAGGTGATATAGATGGCAGGTGAGTATCTCTATGTCTTTGGCCCCGTGCCTTCCCGTAGACTTGGCCAGAGTCTTGGTATCAGTCCTATTCCACCTAAAACATGCAATTACTCTTGTGTTTATTGTCAGCTTGGAAGGACAAGGAACTTTACCAACGAAAGGAAAATGTTTTATTCTCCAGATGATATATTTGGTGAGGTAAAAGATGCCCTCTTGCGTTATGACGATATAGATTTTATTACATTTGTTGGTGAAGGAGAACCTACTCTGTATCTTGGTTTAGGTGAAGTAATTGAAAAGATAAGGGATTATACACCACTTCCATTGGCTGTGATTACCAATGGAGCTTTATTGTATCGCGAAGATGTAAGGAAAGAACTTTCAGAGGTTTCGGTATTGATGCCGACATTTGATGCACCAGATGAAAGTATATGGGGAAAGATTAATAGACCCCATATTGACCTTAAATGGAATGATGTTGTTGATGGACTTTTTAAGATGAGACAAGAAATGAAAGGTGAAATGTGGCTGGAGGTTATGCTTGTTAAAGGTGTTAATGATAGTGAAGATATTCTTGTTCGTATGAAAGAATATATTGATAGGCTGTCTCCACATAGGGTATATATAAATGTACCTATTAGACCTCCGGCTGAAAAGTGGGTGGATATGCCTGATGAGGATACGCTTAAAATGGCTCAGGAAATTTTAGGTGCCATTCCCTTGGGATCTATGGAAGAGGGAACGTTTTACGTATCGGGGGAAGATCCCGTTGAGGCTATATTGCGTATTATCAAGAGACATCCTATGAGAGAAGCTCAGATTATGAAGGTTGCAGAGTGTAAGGGATGGGATGGCAAGCAATTACTAAAAAGTCTTTTCTTACGTAATGATGTAGAAGTGATTAGTGCCCACGGTGTGAAATTCTATCGGTATAAGGTGTGGCTATTGTAAAATATTTGATATAGATGAAATTAAAGGGGGGCAAAAGCGATGGCATATGTCTTGGTTGCGGTGATGTTTTTTATTTTAGGCTACCTCACATTTTATTTCATCTATCGGAAAACATTGCTGGCTGTTAAAGAAGGAAGAGAACTTTTGAGAAGACGCGAAGAAGAGTATAAAGCCTATATAGATAGTAGTGAAGGCCATATTCTTAATCGTTTTATTGACTCACTTAATGATTTACAACGTGAAGTTGATGAAGTAGATAGAAAGGTAAAGGCTACAATACAGGTGGTAAGGGAGACATCACAAGTTTTAGAAGGTAGTCAGAGTGAACTTCATAAGGCTACCCAACTAATCGATGAATCTTCACGTGTTGTCTCAGATTCTCTGCAAAATGTTGAAAGTATTTCTTCCCAGCTTGATATGGCTGCCCAGTCTCTTGCATCAAATGTTGAGGTGTTGTCTCAAACCATTAGCACTATAGAATATTCTACATCTGAAGCGGAAACGAGTCTTTTGAAGGTTGAAAAGTCTATTGGAGATGAAGTAAGACATATTAATGAGGATTCGGCAAGGCTTAAGGAGTTGGAGAGGGCTGTTGGCGATATAGAGGCCATTGTAGACCATATAGAATCTATTGCAGGCAAAACAAAACTCCTTTCTCTCAATGCATCTATAGAGGCTGCCCGTGCCGGGGAAGCAGGAAAGGGTTTTTCTGTTGTTGCTATGGAAATACGGAAACTGGCAGACAGTTCACGTCTGGCTGCAGAGGAGGTTAGAGAGACAGTCAAGAGATTGGTAGAGCTAATACATGATGCCTATAGCATATCATTGTCTCGTATTGAAGATGTATCAAAACTCAGAGAGCTTGTGATTGCTACCAATGATAAGGTTCGTATGATTATGGATTCCATTGAGAAGGTAGATATCATGGGATCTGATTTAGCGGCTGTTTCGCAAGAGCTTTCTGCTTCGGTTACAGAAGTATCAGATTCGATAAAGAGAATTAATAACACTATGGATAGCTTGGTTCATTCGATAAGACACTTGTCTTCTGTGGAACAGGGAATAGATAAAATACGCAATATGATAGGAGATATACGTTCATCATTAGAAGCGTAGCATACCACTTTTTAATTCGTAAATGGACTATTTAGGAATAGGGGTGATAAGCCCCTGTTCTTTTTTGTTTTTAAGCTTTAGTTCTTCTTCTTCATTTGATTCATATTTCTAAGGGTATTAATAACCAGTTTGGCGGCAAGCTGAAGGGGATAAAAGATATACATATGCCCTTCTTGTTCTGCCCCGTCAATCCACACGGTAAACTGGACCGAGGCAATTTTACCTTTCATGTTTTTTTTAATATCATCAAGCATATCTTCGGTAAGACCACTTTCTAAAAGTAAGAATGTTGGTGTAGTGATGTCTATAAAGGCACCTGTGAGTTCCGACAGGGCACGTGCTGCAGCTCCCATCATCTGATTCATTGCCTCCATCAGTGCAGAAGAGGCAAGATCATCAAGTTGAGATACTTCCATTCCCATTGGAGTAAGCATAAGATTGGCAATTTTTAGTGCCATCTCTTCTCTTAGTGTCATTAGAGAAGAGCCTGCAATATCTCCTTTGTAGTTTACAGATATAAGAATTTTCATTTCACCTGGGTTTTCTACAACGGGCTTTTCTCCCAACCACACCTTTGGTGAGGTGAACTGTATTTTTCTGCCTGTAAGTTCCGATAGCGAGATAGAGGCAGCACCCATGGCAATGCTACCAATTTCACCTAACATGGACATCAAGGCATCGCTATTTACTGCACTCTCTTCTGGCACCCTAACCACCTATCTTTCTAATCTGCCTATATATTATATTCTACATTATGGACGAAGATGTTGGCATCTTTTCTAAAATAAAAAACCCACCGCCGCCGGCGGTGGGCCATCTTACCCCCGTTTTTATTACTCCTTGGGCTCAACGATGAACTTGATAGCGGTGCGCTCCTCTTCACCGATCTTAACATCGGTGAAACCGGGGATGCACACGAGGTCAATACCATTTGGTGCGAGATAACCACGTGCGATAGCAATTGCCTTAACAGCCTGGTTTACAGCACCAGCACCAATTGCCTGCAGCTCGGCCTCACCGCTCTTACGGATAACCTCGGCGAGTGCGCCGGCAGCCTTCTTAGGGTCAGTCTTAGCAGAGATCTTCAGAACTTCCATCACTTGATCCCCTCCTTTTCTAATGGGTTTTTACCCGGTATTTATTATACCATTTATCTTGTCTTTCCAATATGGGTGTAATAGTGTAAAATGCCCCTGTTTATTTCTGTGTATTATACCTACAGATATAAGTTTTTCTACGAAGTCCAGTTTTTTAACCTTGGGATATTTTAATCTGATAAGTTTTTTAGGTGCTACAATTGTTCCCTCTTGGGCTATGGTTTTCAGCAGAAAGACTGCTTCTTGGGGAAGGGTCTTGATGAGCTTTTGCCATGCCTCGTCAATTCCTTTTTCCCAAATATCTTTTGCAAATTCTGGATTTCTTGCTTTGTTTCTAATGTAAAGGGCTATTTCTATCCACATTTTAGGTTCACTGGGCTTATCGGCAGGGGCTTTGAGTATTTCTTCTACCATATAACGAGCTCCCTCGGGATTGTGTTTACCAAGGTTGACATCGCCTTTCTTGTCTAAAGAAAGTGTAAATACCACATCGCTTGGCTTAATACCCCCGATATGGCTATGATATAAATCTTTATCTACAAATAGTAAAACAGGAGTGTTGGTTGCCAGTGCCAGTTTTTCTAAATATTCGGCGTTTATAGGGATATCTTCTTTAAGTTTAACAAGCCAAAATGGGCGTGGCAGGGAACGTATAAGGAGATATGCAAGAGTTGTTTTTCCACTACCAGGTTGCCCTCCAATTGTTAGTCTGCCCTTTTTCATCAGTCTATTTTTTATGTTTTCAAAGTCCTTGGTGTGTATTAAATGACTGCTTCGGTGAATAGGTAAAAAGTCAATTGCTGGAGAAATGAGTTTTTTATGGGTGATAAGGTATATATCCATCTGCTGGCTTTCTGGTAGTGTATCGGTTTCTACATAGTTCCAGCCCATGCTGTGGGATAGAATCCTTCGTTGCGTTTTATCATCGACGTGACTTTTTAGCCAATATGAAAATGCTATCTGTATAATTTCTTTCATATTCATCACCTCTTCTATTAATATATACCTTGTGGGGGTGATATTTTATGTTGCCACTAGTGGGTGCAGGAGAAATGGCACTACAAGACGCACTGGTGCAGGAGGCACTGGGAATACCTGGTTCTGTCCTCATGGAGAGTGCCGGGCGAAGCGTAGGAGAGTTTATTCTTACCACTTTAGATCCCGCTGAAGTGACGATTATTGTGGGACCTGGCAATAATGGTGGAGATGGTTATGCTGCGGCAAGATACCTGCTGTCTTGGAATATACCTGTAAAGGTGTATGCGGCAGAGCCAAAGTCTACGTTGGCCATTATGCAACGAAGAATGTTTATTCGCTCTGGAGGAAGGGTATTTCCCCTAAAAGATATCTTTACCGTTGATAACATGGATGTTGTGGTAGATGCATTGTTTGGTGTAGGGCTTAAAAGACCCTTGGAGGGTATTTATGCCGATGTACTAGACCATTTGGCTTCTATTAATACCCGTGCGAAAGTCTCAGTGGATATACCCTCAGGACTTTCTGCCGATACTGGCTCTTTTCTGGGAGGGGTATTTGTTGCCGATTATACGGTAACATTTGGCCTTCCAAAACTGGGCCTGTTTTTAGAGCCTGGTTTTATGGCTGCCGGTAAGATTAGAGTAGATTCTATCGGTGTTCCACTTGCTATGTGGTTATCGGGAATATCGGTGAAACATTGGGCTGTGGTTAAAGAAGATGCCCAGGTTGCACTTGCCTCACTCTCTTCTCCAGGCCATAAAGGAGAAGCTGGTAGAGTATTAGTTGTCGGTGGTAGTGAAATGTATACAGGTGCACCTCTTATGGCAGCTTTGGGTGCCATGGCTATGAGAACAGGTCTTATATATGTTGCCGTTCCAGATTCTATTAAGCCGTATGTGGCAGGAAAGTATCCTGAGCTGATTGTAGTTGGATGGAATGAATTTGATAACTCTATTCTTGAGAATATCGATGCCATTGTGTTGGGACCTGGCATGACACAGTTGCCACCTTTTCTTGATACCATCTTTGATATTCCTATTCCCCGCGTTGTAGATGCCTCTGCTATTAGAAGGGATATTTTGGTGGGTATGAAAGGAAATTATGTAATAACTCCCCATCCCGGTGAGGCAGCACGGCTTTTGGGAACCAATACATCTAAAGTTAAAGAAAATCGTATGAGAACAATTCTTGAACTTCTGAACTTTGCCCCAGTGGTGGTACTTAAAGGCAGAAGGACTATTACGGCATCTGGTGGCACAAGGTGGATTAACACATCAGGTAATGAACTTCTTGCGGTTGGTGGGTCTGGAGATGTATTGTCAGGTATCATAGGTGGTTTAATAGCACGTGGTCTTGATATCACTATGGCCTCGTGGGCTGGTGTTTATATACACGGTTGGTGGGCAGATTATGTAAAAGAAAATGGCGGGGTGCTTCTACCACACAACGTGCTAGATATAGATTTCTTTAATGACCTTCTCAAAAAATAATTCTAATAAGCCAGTAGAAGACAGGTATGAGTAGTAGGCTTGCCACAGTGGTCAGTGTGACTGCTGCGGCAGCCTGTTTATCGTTGAGAGATGCTCCTGAAGCATATATCACACTTGCCATCATCACCGGCATAGAAGACTGCAACATTATTGCCATTGCTCCAAGATGGCTCAAATGTAAAGCTCCCGGTATAAGAGGCAGGATATACATAGCAGGTAGAACTACCATTAAGTGAATTGCTGGAGTAATTGCGAACTTGCCCAAAAACGTAAAGAATAAAAATCTTATGTAGCTAAATATTCCCCTGAAATTTGTTATTAAACCAAGACTGATCATGATCAGAGGACTTGAAGTTTTACCCACACTTTCGGCTATAGTAATGATGATGTTCCACATTTCTGTCCATGAATGTGGTGTCATGGGAACAATAATGCGTAGTGTAAAACCCAGTAGAAAACCAATGAGAGGTGGAGAAAGAATTTTTTTCTTCTTTCCCTTTCCCCCTAATGTAGGATATATGATAGTTAAGAAAGTGGTGGTCTGTGTGATATTGTAGGCTACGGCATATGTTAAAGCTGATGTTCCCAGCAAACTTTCTACTATAGGATATCCCATATATGCGGTGTTTCCCATGGTAGCAGTGATCTGTAAGAGTTTGTATTCTTCGGTGGGAAGGAAGCCACTGAATAGTAATTTTATAAAGAGCCATGTAATAATAATGGCTATAAAGGCTATTATAGGCACTAACCACATATCTTCGGGAATACTTGCCGTATATGATACATACATCAGTAGTAGCGGTAGCGTGATGTTATATACAATCTTTGTGATAACCCTACCGTCTGATTCATTAATGTTAGGTGACAGCAGTTTGTAGATATATGCCATTAACATAATGCCGGCGAAGATTAGCACCTTGTGTATGGCAAGTATTAGTCCCTTTTCCATGACAAACCTCCCTTTTTGTGTTATATTATGCCACGATACTCATTATAATTGTGAATAGGAGGTGTATGTTATTGTCTGATATTAAGCAGATGAGACTGAGTGAAAAGCATGCTGCTGAATTTAGCGGAGTGTCATCAGATAACCTAAGGGCGATAGAAGAGGTATTTGAAGTGAGTATTACCCTCTCAGGTGATGAGATATATATCATGGGTGAGAAGGATGCCGTGGATATGGCATATTTGTTTATTAAAGGCCTACTTGAGGGTAACCACATGGATTATTCTCCCGACGAGGTTTATAGAGTGGCAAATGAGTTTTTAAGCGGAAAAATTGATGGTAAAGATGTGGCACCCGATGCTATTTTAAAGACATATCGAGGGAGGGTAATTAAACCTAAAACGTCTGGTCAAAGACGTATTGTAAAAGCTATTCAGAATAATGATGTTGTATTTGTCATAGGTCCTGCCGGAACCGGTAAAACATATATCAGCGTGGCAATGGCAGTTTCGTATTTTAAGAACCATAAGGTTTCTCGCATTGTCTTGACAAGACCGGTAATAGAGGCAGGTGAGAAGTTGGGATTTTTACCGGGTGATATATTACAAAAAGTTGATCCTTATTTTAGGCCACTTTACGATGCCCTTTATGATATGATGGGGTTTGACAGGGTAAATAAGTATATACAGAAAAACATTATTGAAATAGCCCCCCTTGCCTATATGCGTGGGCGTACCTTTAATGATTCGTTTATTATCATGGATGAAGCACAGAATACCACAATAGAGCAAATGAAGATGGCACTAACCCGTTTGGGATGGGGTTCAAAGTTAGTTATTACCGGTGATATTATGCAGATTGATTTGGAACATCCTGGTAGAAGTGGACTACTCCATGCCCTGGAGGTATTGAAAGATGTAAAAGGTATAGCAATGGTGTTTTTAGATGAAACAGACAATGTTAGACATGATCTTGTTCAAAAGATTATACGGGCTTATAAATTGTATGAGAAAGAAAGCGATTATGAGAAGTTGAAAGGGAGACTTGGCGGTGGCGAGACGTAAAAAAAGAGCAGTTACTTTACATCTCATCATAGGTGGTATTGTATTCTTTATCGTTGTCGTGGCAACGATGTTTTTAACGTATATTCCCCTGTCGGTGGGTAAACCTTCTCCTCGGGATGTCTATGCCAGGAAGACAGCTGCTACAATAGATAAAGATGTTATTAACCTTATGAAAGCAGAGATATACAATGCTTTACTTCCACCACGGTATCGGATGGTTGCCCGTATTAATCTATTTTCTACCCGTATTAATGTTCTCTCCACACTGATGAGTTATCCAGATTTTTCTCCTGGTGATGTGCTCAGGTATAAATCTATATTTGGAGATAAAACCTCTGATGAGCTTGTAAAGATTCTTCTTGATGTAAGCCCCGACGACTTTCCTATTCTTTCTAGTTTGATTTACAAGGTTGGTACAAGGCTGGTTTACAATGGTATTACTTCCATAAACCAGATAGACAAGGATATAGATAGGGCGCTTAACGATGAGGGTATATTTTCTGAATATCGCACCGTGGTTGCCAGTATTGTTAAGATACTCATTCCAGGTATTACCGATGAGGTAGATACAGCCTATATAGAGGATAAATTTGTTGCTAAATCTCTTACCCTTAGCACCCCTGTTAAGATTGTTAGCAAGGGAGAACTTATTGTCAAGAAAGGACAAATTGTTTCATCTGCCGATATCCATATCTTACATATGATAGGCTATATTACTAATAGCTTTTACATCAAAGTGGGAGAGGCATTCCTACTTACTGCTCTATTAATACTGGGAATATATGGGCTCTATCTTTGGAGAAGGCAACGTTATGGTAATGCGATTTTTCTTCTCCCGTATGTGATGGCTGCATGGTATGGTCTGTTTTTCGTTATGATGTGGTATTTCCCATATGAGAGAATTGGCTTTTGGGTTGTGTGGACATTGGGACTTGTTCTGATGTATGCTATGTTGGGAACACGCATTACTATTGCCACATCTGTTATGATGCTTGCCGTGCTACTTTGGAGATTTTCATTACCATCTATTTTGGTTGCCTCGGCATTGGTGCTATTGTTTGGATCCATATATCCATTTAGACTGATGCGAATGGGTAAGTATATGCTTGCCACGATGTTTGGTTTAATGCTATATTCTGCACTGGCAATTGGTATTACCGATTATGTGATATTGGGTAATATCAAAGTTGCATTGCTTGAGGCGATGTGGACTTCGGTTATGGTTCCAGGGTCTGTCATTATTGTCTTCTTTCTCATTCCGTTTCTTGAGAGAAGATGGAGAATTATTACCCCCCTTAATCTAATTAGGT
>CAZATH010000002.1:0-26561 GCA_964487995.1 uncultured bacterium | reverse complement strand
TCTAAACAAATAAACCTGATGGGTGATTGTTATGTCTATGGAGCAGTATGTAAATGGGTCTATTGCTGAGGGGATGGCTAAGGAGATTATAGACGATGTTATAAAAGACCCTGAGATAATTATATTGAATGGGATAATTGATTTGTGTGTGAACGGTAAATATATCGAGGTAAAAAGCTGTTCTGAATATGTTTGTGATAAGACCCATAGAAACAATAGAAGAAGAGGTAGATTTATTCTAACAAAATCCCAGCACAATTACTTGGTAAAGAAGAATGGTTTATACCTGTTTATAGTTAGGATAGATAACCACAGATGTATATTTAAGTTCGTGAAAGCAAGGGAGCTTGATATTAGCTTTAAATCTGAGCGAACATCTATATGTTGGAAGAAGCTGTTTATTTAGCCAGATTAATTCCATTAGGTATATGCTAATGTTTATCCGAATTACTGCCTGTCATATAACTGATAAATTTAATATACCCATAACATAACATAAAACATCATGTCACTCAAGAAATTATTGGATTTAATTAGTAAACTAAGATTGGTTAAACATGGGGATACAATATTATCTGATGACCATAATAGCTTAGTTAATGTATCTAAGACAATACAAGAGTTAATTTTACCATCTGCTGTATCCCCTGAAATACTTGGATGGAAACCACATTTCTTTGATAATTTTCTAAGCCCAAGTTCTGGCTTATGTTACCCTCAAGTTGCATTCTTTAGTTTTTCATATTTCTCGAACGTGTTTGAAACCTCTTTGGCAAAGCCATATCTTCTCCCGTCACCAACCCCGTATGTCAGGTTTGTTCCAGCATGGGAATTAAATATTGGATACTCCGAAACTATTGAGTTCCCCATCATCATAAATCATTTTGCAACTGTATCTAAGCCATTACCTTTTGAAGAGGTAAACCTAAATGCGTTTAGTGTTGTCTATGATGTATTTGCATTTTTAATAAATGCAATGGGTAAGACTGTGAATGGTATTATTTACTTGATATATTCCAATGAAGGTGGGCATATAGTTGTGTATGATACAAATAACATGAAAGGGCAATTAATATCGAATAAATGTCTTCCATACACAACCTATACTAAGGTAGATGATGATGTCTTTTTTGGATGGATTATATCAGAGATAGGTGTAAACCCAGATGGAACATATCATGTTAGAGTAAGTGATAAGGATGGTAAAGAACTCATATATTGCTCTTTTGTTGGAGTAACACAACAGGAGACAATGAACTTCAAATTAACGTCTGGTGGAGAGATTATATATAACCTTAATTTATTCGGAGGAGATTGCCCAATATTACCGAAAGAATGTGTCTATGATTGGATTGCATTAAGTTATAGTCCACCAATCTAATAATAATTCTCTTATACCGAAACATTTATATACCTTAACAAATATACAAATATAACATGAGGTGGAAAGACAGTTTGGGTGGTTTGGGTAAAGGAGACAGGAACGACGACATAAAAGACAACACCATAGACGTGGAGGAAATAATGTATGGAAAAATAAGTAAAGAAGAGGCTAACAAAGTTTTAGAAGAAATAATTGACACTATGCTTAGAATACTAAAAGAAAACATGAAAGAACATAATGACATAATATTCAAATATCTAAAAACTTGGGAGTTAACAATATTACAACTAACCGGTGTATTGAGACAGTATGAAGCTCTTGAAAACCTAATAGATATATCAGAACCAAAATACCCTGAGGGTATAGCTGACTTATCCGATGAGTTGGTGCTTATGTTCATGGAGATGGTGATGGCAAGAAATGAAGCTAAAGACCCTCTATGGATTTTACTATCAATGCTGAAGACGATAAAGAGCTTGTTACTGTGGACATACAATGCAAACTTAGTATTTGCTAAGATACCAGTAATGATGTTCAAGAAATTACTGAGTAAATCTGAGCTTACTGACAAGGACGTAGAGGAGATAAAGAAACAGATATATGAACAATACAAGGAATAAAACACTCAACAAAAGATAGTATGACTTGTAAAATAAACATAAGTTCGTATTAAATAGCAAAATATAAATATCTCTATGTGAGGTGAATATATATGGGTAGGCTATTAGTAGTAATGCCGGACGAAGTGATAGAAAAATTAAGAGAAATGTTACCTGCAAAGAGAGGTGCAATAAGTCAGTTTGTCAGAGATGCGGTAGTAGAAAAAATAGAGAGAGAATACGAAAGCATAAACAGAAGGGAAAACACAGGTAAGAGAGGAAGCAGAAAGAGAAGCTAATACTTAACTATTTATATTTTTTTAGCAAGTAGCTTGCCTACAACTCGATTTGGAAATATTAACTTCCAATCCAAAAGGGGGTGGTAAATTGGTTAAGGAGTATAAGTGTGTTAGGTGTGGTGAGATAGCTATACCTGTTCCCGGACTATATCTTTGGTGTCCACGATGTGGTTGGGTTCACAAGGTAACCGGGAAGCTTGTTTACGAAGATTGACTACCATAATACTATCCACATAGTCTAAATACCTGTATATCGACATGAAAGACACGCCTATTTTTTCACTTAGTTTGTAAACACTAATTCCCTTGAACCTAACAATCGTATAGCATATAGAAGCCATTATGTTAGTGTATTCGTTTTTGTGTTCCTTTAGCATGTTATACAGTCTTATTATGTAATCAACGTCAAACATATCAAGATTAAACTTGCTTGAATAGTATTTTATTATTGCATTAGTTATGTCATACCCATTGTCCTGCAATATCTTTTCTACTTTCTTTATGTTCCTGTTTAGTTTGTATGCTCTTACATTGCCCAACCTTACTATTTTCTGTATTGTTAATCCGTGTCCTAAGTATTCACTTGCTATGTATAGAAATATAGAAGCAAATGCAACATCAGAACGGTTAATCATACGGTAAACTTTGTATCTGTGTATAGTGTAAACGTATGTGAATATATCTTTAGCAAGCTCTATAACTACGTTGTCTAAGTTTAGCATTTTACCTACTCTTTCTATCTTTTCCAAGTGTTCACACATATTCTTTATGTCTTTTACCGTCCTCTTCTTTCGTTTAATATAACACAAATCCTTAGATACTATAAACTCCGTAGCATCCATCATGGCTATCTTCTTCCGTTGTATATTCTATCTACACGTGAGCATATTTCACTCATTTGTTCTTTAAGTATCTCTATTTCACCTTGCAATCTACCAAGTTTCATGTATATAGGTATATGTGCTACTATAAGCATTATGATTACAGATAGAACAGATATAGCGAACTGTAAGTCCTCAAATGTAACCACCACTGCAAGACTTAGTATTGCTGGTATGTATGCGATTAGAGTGTAATATAGTTTTATCTTTGCCGTTGGATTTACAATATTCTTAAAAATAAAACATAAGGTTTTTGATATCATGATTAATCACTCTCGTTATAGTGTTCTAACGCAGACACAACAGTAACGATTATCGACAGTATGGTTGCGAGAGTACTATTATTTGTGTGTATCTGTGTTAGAATACCACTGCTGACTATTGCATTTATTATTGTTGTTATAAGTGCTATTACAAATGTTGGTTTCTTGTGTATTGGTTTTCTTGGTTTCTTTGTTGTATTTACATTTACACTAACTGGTGTAGTTAGCTGAGGTGTAGATGGTAAAACACTAACATTAGTATCTTTGGTATCTTTAATACCACTATTACCTCCATCAGGCTGATACGTTATAAGCGTCCCGTTTAAAATACATGATGCGGGTTTGTTTGGGTCTTTTACTACGATGTAGTTAGTGATATAGTCTATGATACTATCTTTGAACATGCTCATCAGTTTTCTTCTAACGTCATCGGTATTACCTGACATAATAGACCTTCTAACTACCTTGTTTCTTAATACGAATTCTCTGACTGTTGGTATCTCTAATTCAGGAACTCCAGCTGATATAATGGCTTCTTGGAACTTGTTTTCATCTATGTTTTCTAAGTTAACAGATAGCTTACCATTTGCAGGTAAACAAGTGTGTGAATGTATCTCCGTATTTTCAGAAACTATAGTGAAATACACACAACCACCATATGCGTGTAATACACTAAACAGTATATTAGCTACTTTTTTACTAAACTCTTTCGTATTGTTAATAGGTTCTATACCACTAACTGCTATATTATCACCTCCTCTTCTGTTTTTTTGTCTCTATAATGTCTAAAAAATATTTTAATGTTTTGTATGCTCTATGCTAAAGACTAAGCAATCATCAGTAGTTCTAATACTACACTACTTGTATTACTGTTGTTAACTCTAAGATTTTCTCCATCTGATACTATTAATCCGGGGGAACTCAAAACAGTAATCCAAGTTCCATTGAAATTAGCTTCTACCGTAACACCCGATGGTAGATTTACATAATATATACCACGTGGTATTGTCATCTGAGTGCTTGCTGGAACATCTATATACCTAATCTTATCATACACAAGACTTGGTGATAGTTTTATGAAACCAATAGAGTAGTCGGGCAAGTTTATCTCTGAATAAATGTCTAACACGTCGAGTGATAAATCGTGTAATACTGCTTTGTATCCTTCTAAGTATGTTGGCACGTAAACGTATTCAGAATACAGTTTATTTGTGTAGATACTTTTAGATAAAATATCATCTGCTTCGAGTTCAATACTATCAAGGTAATCCACAGAGCCTTTGTATGCTTTAAATTCAGTAGATATTAAATCCTTTATATTGCCCCCAGATGAGTATATGCTCTCATCTATATATATGTCCTTAGATACATGGCAGTATCCATCCACGTATGCCGCTTTAGTGTATATTACATCAGAAGATAACGATACTACATCAATTAATCCAGATAATATATCATCAACGTTTACTCCCTTTGCTTGTAAGTATCCGTCTAATATAATCCCCTTAGATACATAACTATAACCAGCTACGTGTTCATCTCCTGATATTCTCACAGACTTATTAACGTATAAATCACCATATATATCAGCTAACCCGTATATAGTTGCATTGTCTATAACAACTAAATCATTTGACACATACAAATCGTTTGAATATAGGTTGTTATATACATATATACTACATGATATTATGTCGTCAGACACAATCTCTTTTATGTTAGCTGTTTTTGGTATATAAAGACCACCATATACATATAGGTTACTATCAACTATTTCATCGTTAGTTACTTCTAAATCACTTACCTTTGCATACCCACTTATGTTTATATCTCGTGTAAAAATAGATTTAAGCTCTAAGTCATCACTTCCAATCTGTATTGTGTCAGCCTGCTTAGGGTATAGTGATTTGTTTATAACTCCATCGTAGCTTATAGCACCATTATCTGCCATGTCTATGAGTGTGTCCACTAAGTGGTCATACCAATCTTCAGTTATTGGCTGACCTGTCTTTAAACCTAATAACCTAATACTATCGTCTATTGGCAACTATATCACCTCCCCCTTCTGCTTCTCTCATGTCTTAGTCTTCTAAGTTTATAAAGCGTTACGAGTAAGTCCCTCTCTTCTGGTGATAGAACTATCCAATCTACACCAAGCTTTCTTTTTACTTCTCCATTTAGTGTAGCCAGTTGGTCTAATGCCTGCCTGAACTCCTGTTCTGTGATTACTCCATACACGAAATCTTCACCAAGCTCATTAGCTAACCTCGTAACTTCAGAACTAATCTCTCTCGCTACTGAGTAGGCTGGTAGTATCTTTATTTCATTTTCTGGGTATCCGAACTCCTTTGCCTTATTTATTATCCAGTCCACAGGTATGGGAACGTATTCCCTCATTTGTATTAGCTTATCTACACTTAGTTCATACACTCTTGCATTCTTCTCTATGATTAGCTCAGCAGTGGTTCTATCGTGGACAATCTTAATCAGCTCTTTTTCGAGTTCTGGAAGGGATATAGCCCCCCTCTTAAACTTGTGTATAAGTGCATCTATGTATAGCTTAGCATCGTTGTTTTCTCTTCTTATCTTATAAGCAAGTATCAAGAAGTTAAGACCTACCCTGCTTATACCGTATTTTGATATAGCACTCTCTAACTCTTTCTCAGTGATGTAGCCATTGGAGAATGCTTCAAGTAACTGTCTCAATGCTTCGTTCATTTCAGAGCGGACTGGTTTAATCCTGAATACCTCAAGTATAATCTTCTGGTCTTGTTCTGGGACACCAAGTATCTGCATTTTCTGTTTTAGTATCTCTTCAGGTATCTCTACATAATCAGCGTAGCTCAGTAGGGTAGATATACTAAGTGTGTAGTGTTTAGCATACGCTTCTATCATTGCATCAGCGAGCTTGTCACTCATACCAAGACTGATTAATCTCTTCTTAGCTGTATCGAGGGTTATAGCCCCTCTCTCAAGTTCCCTTAAAACAGCTTTTATCTCAACCTCGTTTACATAGCCAGACACCATAAACTGCATCATCGTTTCGAATATCTCCTTTTCAGCTGGAGTTAGCTTACCGAGTTCTACGAGAGTTTCAAGTATCTGTTTCATCGTTCCTGAGGGGACAAATCCTCTCATGAACCTATATAGCAGTTGATACATGCTATATCGTATCCATGCTCTTACTCTTCTAAACGTGTCAACATCCTTGTATGCATCTAAGTATTCCTTGTAGGGGTTAAAGAAGCTACCATCTAATACCATCTGTAATCCCATGCTGTTGTTTACCGCAGTAATTACACTATTCACTGCATTTTCGTATTCATCAAAGCTTATCAGGTTCTCAGCGTAGGCTATGTTCATTTCCCTTATAACTGACCTGATTATCTCAATAGCTCTATCATAATCTGCCCTTATTGTGAGTAACTTAACCTCAGAAGGTAAGAACCTAACAGGTATATCAAGACCAAGTATATTTACATCGCATAGGTGTGATAGTAGGTTACTCACCGTGTCTTCCGTTAATAGACCATACTTGTAGGCTGATAGTATCGATGACCTAACAAGGTTTCTTTCCTCGTTAAGGGCATTCATCATCTCTCCGATTGCTATCTTTGTAACCCACTGCGGGTGCATTCCCCTCGACATTACAATTCTTAGCAGGTCTGTATCAGTGATTATACACCACTTGAACATCCACCTCGCATCAAGCCTTGTTGGTATCTCTGCACTAAGCTCAATAGCCATCATCTGGTCGCTTGTCCATCCGGGTATCCATGACATCGGGAAGAAGTTATGCCACTTGTAGTATGGTAGAATATAACCAACAACCTGATTAAATCTGCTAACAACTGCACTGTCTATCTTACTCGTGTCTATGCTCTGTGTTACCTGAGATGGCTCAGGTAGTTTTATGTTATTCACAAGTGAAGTTAGCTCAGAAGGTGTTTTAGGTGGATAACCAAGTTTCCACTCGGTGAACTGTTTTACGTTTCTGTCTATGAATTTCTTGGCTACACCCTGAGCTTCAAACCATGTAACCTCACCGGCTAATCTGGTAGCAAACTCAAATAGATTAGTTGGGCTTGGATACTTAAAGTGTAACAGGTAGTAGAGTGCTGTTACATCTTTGTTAAACCCATGTGATGCCATCATTAGCTCAAACTGGTCTAAGTTTATTATGACATCACGCATCATCATTCTGATAGTATCTGATGGAGTTGGTAGCTCATATAGTAAAGCCATAGGTATGTTTCTCTTAAATCCAAATCTATCTTCTACGGTGAACTCAAGTAGAGTTGGGATACCTGACTTCTCTATAACAATCTCTGGTGTAAACTTACCGAGTGTCATTAACTCAAACCAGAACGGGTAAGCTCTGTAGTCCATTATTCTGTGTAGTTCTGAGACTACTGCATTAAACATATCTTTGTAGTTCTGTTTACCTCTCTCAGCGAGCAGATAGCACGGTAGAAATCTCCTTGTAGAGCGAACCATTTCTGGATAAGTAGGTATCTCTACTGGTAGTGGGAAATGGTATCTTACAAACGGGTTAACCCAATACTTGAATGGTTCATATAGCCAAAACGATGTGGTGAACATTAGTGTTTTCACGAGTTCTAAGATTGCCTGATATATTAGCTTAGGTATAGCTCTACCTATATCCTTGAGAGATATCTCTATACCAAGCTTTGCTAATATAACGCTTATCTCTGTAGCAACCAAATCAAGAACACCGGATATCCCAAGAATAACGGTAGATAGCATCATAGCTAACAAGTTGCCTTTTGGTATAGTATTTAGTATGCTATACGTAGCTAAGTTGTAGTATGTATATAGCGGTTCTATTGGTTTACCTACTTTCTCTACAAAGTTTAAGAACCCTTCAGTTTTCTTAGCCCATTCATTTACACCAGTAATATCAATAAGTGGTTTGAACACTATATCGACTGCATCAAACTTCATTTGTTTACTCAAAGATACTATTGCTCCTGATACAAAACCTATTGCTATTTTTTGTAGTGTGTTAATTCCATCAGTAAGTTTACTGTAAATCCATTCAACACCACTTACTATTGTTGACCACACTTTATCTAAGAACGGTATAAAACTTCCCTCTAACCACTGCACAGGTGATTTAATACCACTTATAATATCTTCTGGTAGTTCTTCGACTATCCACCCTATTCCACTGTTTTCTATTGCTTTTACGACCTCATCGAGAACCCCAGTAACTGGTCTAAATAGCTCTTCAGACGATTTTTCTACATCGCTGAAGAAACTACTAATTGTCTTGAGTGGATGAGCGATTATATTAGCTACATCAGTATATATTGGCTTAAGGACATCATTATAGAGTTCAGACCACACTTCATATAGCTTTGAGGTTAACCAGTTCTTTATCTCTACAAGAGGGTTAATAAACCCCCTAAATGTAGAGCCTATACTCGTGATACCGTCCATTATTGCTGAGAAGTATGCCCTGAACTTATCGAGTATATCACCTACCAACTCACTAACAGCCTTTGGTAGGTTAGCTATTGTGTGGGTTATATCGCTGAGAATACCACCAAGTGCAGATTTAACGTTACTAACCAAACTCTCTATACCGTGTATTATACTGCCAAAAGAGGACTGTATGCTATGAACCATATGTGATAGGACATCACTTATACCATTGAACTCCTTAACAATGTAATCGTATATCTGTTGGACTACATGAACTACGTTACCTATACTATCTTCTACACCGCTTATTATAGACTTAGATAAACCATATATTGCAGTGGTTATCCTCGATAATGCATCTCTTATCTCACTAAAGAAACCAGACAGCTCACTTGACAGTGAGCTTATAGCGTTTGTAACATCATTTATTAAACCCGAAATTACGTTCTCTATCTCATTTGGTATGCTCTCTACTACCGACACGAGATTACTGATTACTCCCTGTATCTCTCCGGGTATATTTTCTATGTAGGATGCTATGTTGCTAAGTATGGATTGTATGCTCGATAAAGGTTCACGGAGTGTGTTTATTGCAGACTGTATGAATGATGAAATCTCAGATGGTAAACTCTCTATGTAGTTTATAATGGTGGATACCCTATTGGCTAAATCCTGAACAAAATTAACGATATTTGAAACCTCTGAGCTTATGTTACTTACCTCGTTTAGTATGCTATAAACAGTGGAGCTGATATTATCCACTACACCTTGTATTGCATTTAGTATTGGTGATAACGCCCCGTTTATAGCGTTTATTATTGTAGCAGAGGCTTGACCAAGTGGGTTAGATATACCGGCGTATTCCCAGTATGGATATATTCCCGTTGTGACGTGTTCTATCGTAAGCTCATCTAAGTTTATCTTTGTTCCATCTTTAAGTATAACAGTTATATCAACACTATTGACTAAATCTTTCATCTTATCTTCGTTATATTGTCGCTCCCTAACCGTGTTATATTGGCGTTCCATGACCGAACACCTCCTTCATAAAACCTTTTACCTTCTTAAATATCTCTATTTCCGTTAAAAGAACTTGTCTAAGGTCATCTCTCTCACTAACCATTCTTATTATCGGTGGGTATCTTTTGTTACCCTCTATTATACAAAAAGACATTATGAACTGCTTTGGGTTTTCAAAACCCTCTAATGGTATCATCTCAAGTATAGCTATTTTTACACCGTCTTTTTCAAACACAGTCATCGTATAAAAAATGTGTGTTAAGGATATAATATTTACGTATGCTAATCAGATTGTTGAGAAGACATTTGTTTTGGCACATCATTTAGTTCTAATTCTTTTGTAAACATTGTAATCAGTTGGATTTCCTTCTTTATCCAATAGCCTAAACACTAATAGTGGTGTTATACTATCGTCATCGTATATTATAAGCTCACCGTTCTTGAGTTCCCAATTGTTAGTGTTAATTTTTCTCATCATAGTTATTGGTTGGTGTAAGTATGGTGTAAGCACTACATTATACTCTGTTCTTATATTTGGGTCTATCGACAACACAACTTTATCAAATAGTGGTTTTCCTATGGTAAACTCTGCTTTACCATCAAGGTATATCACAAGTGGGGTGCTTGCTTTAATCCAATTATTTCCGTTTATTGAGTAGTAAAATTCGTCAATTGGTATCCCCTGTATATCATATACATCTATAGCTACTTTCTTTGCAATCCGATTTATAGATACTATTGGGTCTTCTTGTGCATACTTTCTTATAAACATCTCATCCACAAAATAATCATGTCCTCCAAACACATACACGTATTCAAATTTGTTGTATTTACTATTGTTAGCCTGTGAACTATACCTATATTTATCCCAATCAACCTCACATATTATTTGACCATTGTCCCAAACAAATTTTACGTGATACCATACATGATATGGGTCTTCTGATAAAGTGTTTAGTTTAGTGAAATTTCCCGCATAATTATCTCTTTCATCGTAACCCAACTCTGTTGGAGTAGTAGAGGTCTTATGCCCAAGACATATTCCGTAACCATTACCATTACTATCTATTATACCAATTCTATCTGCACCACCACCATTAAAGTTTGCTCTGTATATATAACACTCCAAAATAAAAGGATAATCAAGTGTAAAACCAATATATTTGTATCCACCATTTGGGTCATTGTAACCTGTTTTCTTTAGACTGTATTTTCCTTTATATACCTCTTCACTCGATTGTTCTACGATACCATATCCATGTTTAATCCATCCTTCCCATACCTCAAATCCATCGTAGAAATCAAATGTGTTGTATGGGTTACTTAGTGTGTTCTGCTGTGTTTCATCGTAGCATAGATAACAAACATAAGACCAACCAGAAGGTATATACGGTGCTTTTATCCATAGCAACATGTCCCCTGTTTCTGTGTTTAATTCCTGTATGTAAAAGTCTAAGTAGTTTTTTAGTCTATCTATAACACAAAACTTAGATATATCATTGAATACACTGAATAGGTCTTTGTCTGATATAGATACTTTCACCTGAAAATCCTTTATATCTTCGCTGTTTGGGTTTGTTATTTTTATCTCATATAGCTTTATCATGATTACTACTAACACAACCTATTTAATATACCTTTCTGATACTATATATAAATATATATTTTTGTCGTTTAGTTAATCTAACTACTTAAAAAAATTATTGGTTAAAATTAGTTTATCTTATCCAAGACCCATTGTAATTATACGTGTGGTTTTTAATATTAGTTCAACACCAAACACAGAAAGAATAGACCTTATTATCTCTTCACTACACCCATAATACAAGTATTTCTGTGCTAACGCAGTAGCTTTCATGTTGAATGATTTACTGCCATATGTATTCTTTGCTCTTACAAGTTCTTCCATAAATGACCTATATAGACCTCTAACAGCACCATGAACCCCATAGCTATCAAGAATTCTCGATACTCTGTTTTCGTATGCTTCATCTATCTCTTTGAATTTAGTGTATAGACTTAGTTTAGAGAGTTCTTTCTTGCTTTCTATAACCCTACTAATGTTATCAGGTTCATAGCTAATAGACCAATCTCTTATTTTCTTTTCCGTGTTTTTTCTCGGCATACGTAATATAATACCAACATTATACATTAATTTTTCCAGAAACATCAACACATGTAAAAATATATAAATTTGTCAAAAAATTGGTCTAATAATTTGTTTAACTACTTAAATAAATGCAAGCTAAATACCCTCGCTCAGCTCCTGAATTGTGTCCACCACCTCAGCTATTCTTTTACCTGCAATGTAAACAGGGCATTTCTCCTTGTTATTACAATCACACCTTGCAACCTTTATTGCAAGTTTTACACAGGTCGAAATAAGCTCAGTCATCTCTTTGTTTAATGCTTCGAGTTTTGCTGGCTCTATATTCATTCCCGGTGTGGGTATCCCTGTAGGGGCTATGTTCTGGTTTACTGTTTCATTCTCACTAACGCCTGAACTAATTTTCTTAGACATATTTATTCACTCTATCAACTGATATATATTATTTGCTATCTTTCTTAATATGTTTTCATCGCAACCCATCTTCACGTATTTTTGTATTATTGTTTCGGGTGATTTTATAACCACTTTCCAAGACTTTCTCTTCTTGGATGGGTATTTGTAATACATGTATTCTAAAGCGAAATCTATGTATGCTTTTCTGAATGCATTAATCACACCCTCTCTATTTAGTATTCTCTTTACAGTGTTTATCACGTCCTGTTGTAAGTATTGATGCCTACCACCTCTGTATTTCTTCTTTAAGCATGTTTCATAGTTCATCTGGGATATAGAATATGGCTGATACTTAATTACACCATCTGGAGTGGGTATCTCGTTTGGTAGGAATTGTGTTCTCCCTTTCTCAACCTGTTCTGAGAATATATCCCCCACTTTCTTGGGTATTAGTCTTACCGAGCTTCTATACTTCAGATTAGACACGTATTTTGTGTGTGGAGCTACTGTTGAATAACCAACTAAACTATACCCAACAGTTGGTTCGTGAACGGTTACTGTTCCATTCTTTAATATTGTTTGGCAATCCTCTGGTGAACGCATATAGTAGTGTGTATATACGAACTTACTACCCTGAGGCTCAGGCATTACTTTTGCTATACCTACTACACATGCACCTACGTATGCCCCCGTAAGCACTTTTCCTTCATATATCAAAGAAGTAGGTAATAGACATTTGCTTATAACATCAGATATATCAGTATCCTCTAACACATCCTTAACTACTGTGTATATATACTCACCAGTTTTCAGATAAGACTTAGGGTCAAAGTGCTTTTTATCGGTGTAATAATACCTAAACCACCAAAACAGCTTTTTGATATCATCATTGCTTACATCTGGCGGGTCATACTTTGAGTAACCATATCTTGCTTCACCATACCTTCCTATACTATATTCTACGAGTGATACCATGTCGGATGATGGCAACTGAAATTGAAAGGCTTGATTTAAATCTATAAGAAAGTTTAGATTGAAGTTAAAGCTCCACCTAATCGCAGGTATATCAAAGTTGAACTCAAGTCTAAAATTGTTTAAAACTACATTTGTTGGGTCTGTCTGGCTCTGCTCCCACCTCGCTTTTCTGCTGACTGGGTCTATGTATGGTGTCCCACTACTAAGCTTACCTACGCCCTTTCCAGAGAATATGTCTTTAAATAGGTCGCTTATGTCGAGCAAGCTCACTCACCTCTATACCTTCTACAATGCTATTTAGCTCCTCCTCGTATTTATTAACGTCTATGTCAAACCCACACATATCAAGTAGTCTTGTATATAGCAACCTGTAGTCCCAGCTTAAAGCATGTTCCATAGCTTTAACCCTATACTCGATGTAAGCTTCTCTGTCTTGATTGTATGTGTCTATTGCATCTTTTATAGTATCCGCTAATATCTCAGCGTTGTATTCGTGCATTATGTAGTATTGGCTCATCTTCGTGTTTACGATTTGTATGTTTTCAAAGTCATATACAAAGTTGAATTCATCACTGCTAAACTCTGTTAATGGTGGCATCCATGTGTGTATAACAGGTGTCCCTACACTCATACTTTCAAGAACCGGAAGACCAAAACCCTCAGATTTACTTGGAAATAGAACGTAATCTACTGCGTGCATAGTTGCAAGTATCTGTTCGTGTTTTAGAGAACCAAATGGACTTACAAATACAAACCTATCATCATTTATTAGGTCTTTTATGCTTGGTTCACTTATTACAAATATAACGTAGTTGTCTATACCACTATTTCGTAGTATCTGGTTAGCATGTATAAGTTTATCTATACCCTTTCTTGGGTCATTTCTCGCAACAAACAATAGTTTAACCTTATCACCGAACTTATCAATTAGTTTCTGTCGTATTGTGTTTCCCATATTTACTGCCCTTATAGTCTCTTCTATGTCTATACAATGATGAACAGATGCCTTAACACTAAGACCTGTCTTGCTCAATAGCTTACCAACGAACTTACTTACTGTGTAATACTTTAATCTTGGAAGTGGAGAATATAAAACACTACCTTTTTTTGGTAAACCTTCTATTGTCACATACACGAGCTTGTTACCTTTGTATTGTATTATTGCAGGTGCATTTGCAGTTAGAAAGTTTGGGTCAAACAGTGTCGCAACCACTACCCCTTCTACGTCTATGTTTCTTACTTCGAAGGGAGATATAGTATTTCTTACAACCACTTTATATCCAGAACGCTCTAATACTGTTTTAATTAAACCAAACTGGTTCTTCATAGATGTTGCATTAAGAATAGAGGATAGAACTACTCTATCTACCACTTGTTTTATGTTATGTGTATCCTCCTCACTGTCAAATACTTCTATACGACCAGATATTCCACTCATGTATGTATTTATTACATGGTTGATGAAAAATGTTTCGTTAAAATAAACATTGGTCTAAGAGTAGGTTTCTAAGTTAAGAAAAATGTTAAGAAAAATAAAAATATAAAAATAACATAATTATTTATACAATTTAAATTAATGTTTTATTAGGTTTTTTATTCGTCTTCAGTATGGCGTCTCACCAATGACCACAGTTGCTATCTTGTCGAGTATGGTTGGGTCGCAACCAAGAGCTACCCACTTGGATTTCTCAGCAGAAGCTATCTTCTGCAGAGCAACACCGCTGTTGTGTCCCTTAGCTCTGAACAGGGTTCTTCCAAAGTTCAGGTAAGGTATTCTGAAGTTTCCGATTATCCCCTCGTTGTCGAGTATCTCAGCTATTCTGTCTTCCATAGTAACAAGGGCAGTCTGCATTGCCTGTTCCTGTTCTACCATGAAGTTCTTCTTGGCGTTAAGCTTGGTCTGAACTACGTCGGGTATTAAACCAAGCTCGTATGCCTGAATTCTCTTATCCGCACTCCTTCTTGGCATGTTTTATCACCTCCAGCATAAATTAGTATATAACATATCTTATATACCATTTCTTAGTTAGCGAAATAAATATCAATATAAAAAATGATTTATTTTTCCTAAAACTATATCGTAGTTTACAATGAAAAAAATACATTGTTTTAATGGTTATTTAAAATAACAATAAACACGATTAAATCGATTTATACATTATTAATCTATATAACACAAACTATCAACATTCACCGCTACCAATTTGGATACATTTATGTATATTCTTTTGGAAAGCTTTATCAAATACAAAGACATATATCAAAAACATGGTGAACAAAATGGTTAAACCAAAAGATGGCTCAATAGATGTATTTGACCCAGACTTGGAGTTTATAGATAATATAAATAACAACACATACAGTGATAGAGGCAATATGGATTACGACAGGGTAGTTTTTAGTGAAGAGGAACTATCAAAATCAATGTCTTTAGCACTTGAACTAAGTGAGAAAATATCAAAACTTGAGCGTATATTCGACAGAAACAACAGGTATATTACTGCATTAAACAAAGTTGAACACGCAATTAGATACCTAAACGGTTTTCTTAAAGATTACAGCATAACAACAAAGAAAGAGCTGTATAAGGATAGAATAGTTGTAACAATAGAGATTAAACCATACGATAAACTTAACGAATACAATGAGATTAAAGCTAAGTTAGTAGAAGAGATAAGAGCAGTATTCCCAGATGCAGATGACGAAAAGATAGAACAGCTCGTAAACAATATATTAAAACCTCCTGTATAAGCAACTACTATGGATGAGGTAATATACGCATATCCACTCTATCAGAACGTTTCTTTTAGATTTATTGCAGAAAAGCACATAGAGTATATGTCAGAATACTTAAAAATATACAAAGTAGATGTATATACATTTAATCCATCATACTGGGGGGAACACAAAACTATATTCCTACACCCATTGGGATACCCATACACTAACAACAAAGCTGGATTTAACAGTGCAATAAATCGTAACTATAATCTGGTTGGTTTTGATGCATGTGACACTGATTTACTGAGTGAAATGGCTTGTGAAATTTTTAGTAAATCTAAGATATTCGTCACCCCAAGCAACTTCTCAGCGGGAGTATATGTTAAATCTTGTGAGATATACAACATAGAACCAGCTAACACTATTGTTTTACCACACGGAATTGACAAGGATTGGATTGAACCTTCGTATATACAAACGGATTGGCTGAATAGTCTGCGTGAGTTAAAACGTGATAAAGGCTATACGTTTATACTTTATCAACTACCACATAGCGGATACAGAAAAGGAGCAGATATAGTCGCAAAGACTATGCGTATAGTTCAGGCTAAAATACCATCTGCGGTTTTACTAATTAAATCGACTGAGAACAGAGACCCTTACATGGTTAAATTCAGGGATATAAAACACGTTACAATAGAAAGAGTTTTACCATACAAAGAATACATTGCAATGTATGATATATCAGATATAAACTTACTCGCAAGCAGAGGTGGTGCTTTTGAACACAATACAATAGAAGGTCTTTCGAGAGGCAAACCAACAATAGTTCCACGTGGTGGGTGTTTCTTAGAGTTTGAAGGATTAGTTGAATACGTAGATATAACAGATAACCGACCTATTGTGCTACCAGATAATCCAATACACATTGGTAGAGGATGGGAAGCTGATTACGTTGACATGGCTAACAAGATAATCGAAATTATAGAACACTATGAAGAATACGTGGAAAAATACAATAATATAGCACAAATAGTAGCTAAAAAATACGATTGGTCTAAAATTATTAGGTGGTTTTTAAAGATGCTGTGCAAGAACGGTATATTGAATATTTAGTCTATACTTTTGTTGCATATTTTGAACCAACCATTTTTTTCATGAATATGTTCCTTATTGATTGTTCTATACATTCTATCACAAAGTTATCTGGTTTATTGAGCTTAGATACACTAAACACTTGGTTAAATATATCGTAGTCTAAATCAAAGGGTAATTCATGTTTATATCTGTTGGGTCTGTAAACTAAGTCGTCGAAATCTATTATATATATTCTCGTATTGTTTCTGTATGACATAATAACCGAATTACACGTAGCTATGTTATAAACTAACTTATCAATTACATTGCTTGGGTTTATGTTCTCTTTGTATTCACGGACTATTGCATCAAACACCTCATCTACATAAAATGCACCCATGTTTTTAATTTTCAATGCTTCTTTGAAGTCATCCAACGAACTAAAATGGTTATACGTATTTATTGCTATTCTTCTAACAGGTGATATCCCCCAGCACTCATACCTATTTACTAACCTATTCAAAAGAGGAAATGACTGAGTAGTTTTAATCACAAAATCATAATCTGAGTTGTCTATTACGTCAAGCAACCTTACCGTGTCTTTGTAATCAAACATAATTGAACCATTATCGTGGTTTTTGAATACTTCTTTATGTTTTTCAAGGAATTCATCAAATAGTTCTTTTTCTATACGACCATATCCACTAAATATAGTGTAGTTGTGTAGTGTGTCTATATCGTTTATACCAACTTTGTTAAACATATCCACTATATCACGGTTACAAGGCTCGTGTATAACTGCTACACTATCTTTCATCAACATCTCGATATACATTTGCATTGGTGTAGTCCCACTTCGATAATAACCACATATTATTCCTACTATCATGAAAAACAGTATAAAAAAAGGTAGTATAAATAGCTAACTATTCAGTCTTTAATATAGTCCTCTATAAGTTCACCATTTAACATTATTCTTACTACAACTTTTGAACCCTCTTTGTAGGCTATTGCGGGGATTATATCGTATTTCTCAACTGACCTCATTATTCTACTCTTTTCGTGTGCTGATAGTATCCCATTGTATTTACACTGTATCCCGATTGGTCTTGTGTATTTGAATATGGCTATTAAATCAAATACCCCACTCGAAGCACTTGACCTTATAACATATGCACCAAGTTTCTCAAGTTTTTTCTTTACGTATCGCTCAAATCTTATACCCTTAGTTTTAGGAGCTGTCATAATATCACCTTACCCAATCTCAGGCTTTTTAAACCTGTCAAGTATATCGATTATAGTCTGTGTTGTATATCTCACTCTCGTAGGTAAATCACCTTTCGCATATATGTATTTAACACCGTAGCTTTTTACAATCTCACTTATAAATACGTGTTGTGCCTTTCTTTCAATGTATTTTGTGTCCTCTGGAACTCTTACTTTACTGGGGAAATCATATCGTAGATAATCATCAGTTATATCTCTGAAATCACATATCACAACGAGGTTATATATTGGAAACTTTGAATATATGTACAATGACTTAGACATAGTATCTATTAGCCTGTCTGATAGGTTTCTATTAAACACGTATTTAATAAAGAAATAAAGCCAATCATAGTGTGTCCTGTCTGTTATAACCACGTCAGGTGGTGTATAATCCTCGTATCTACCAATATTATATAATGCATCCATAACTCTCCTATACATTCTGTCTATTATGTAATACTCTAATATTGCTATATCATCGCATTCTCTTGCCTTAATAATTGTCTCTACAGGGTTATTTACATTGTATCCTTTATCTCTCATCTTCTTTGCAAAACTCTTTACTACCTCTGAAACCACCTCATTAACTACATGAACCACGTAACCACTCTCGGAAATGCATTCTACCAAGTTTCTCGTAAGTGTAGTCTTTCCACTACCCACTGCACCAGTTATACCAACAAGTATGGGTGCTTTGTCTTCGTAATTCCTTTTGGACACACATAAGTGTGTCCTATCAGACAAACTTATGTTTGTCCTTTTTTCTAACCCGCCACTCCTCTCCACTTTAACCATATCACATCACCCCCCTAACATACTTTATTTCATACACAAAAGAACCTCCATCAAACTTTTTCCTGTGTTTCCATGCTTCCTTGAACCACTCAACTTCATCACTGTATGGTGTATAGTCAACGTATGGCTTCAGGTCATTGAAACTATTTACCTCCTGTATCTTCCTAACTCTAACTATACCTAATTTCCTTCCCTTGTGAACAAGTGTATATTCACCATCATCGATTTTGCACATTACGTAATACAAGACCCCATTCCTTAGTAGAAATTCTATGCATCTGTCGTAGTTAATTCTAAGAAACTTCTTACCGAATTCCATGTCTTCAAGCTCCTTTAGTCTTTCCACAGCTGATTTATATATGAACTCACCCACATGTCTGTATCCATAAATCTTGCATATGTCCTTCATTCTGTTGAATACGTTCTCATTTAGGTATATATTTATCACATGTGGGTATTTCTTGTGTTCACTTCTAACACTACTTTCTGTTCTATACCATGCCATATCCACCACCCAAATAAAAATAGATAATAATGCTATTTATATCTTTCTATACACGGGACATGTATTGTAATACGGACATCTACTTATTATTTTTCCAGCCTCCTTGTCAAAGTAAGGGCTACACAATATGCTTGGCTCTGGTTTTGGTTCTTCTCCAGTGTTATAACTTCTATATAGTTTTTCTGCTCTTTTTAAAGCCCAACTATAAGTATGCTCACTGTATGGAACTTCATCAAGTGTCATTTTACCGTCAGTTCTCCTCACGTAAACCACGTAACCTCTTACATCTTTGTATCCCTGTTTCTTAAGCATACACATGTATATTTGTGCTTGTTTAATGTATTTGTCGTGCATTGTTGCCATTATTCTCTCTAAATTGTTTCTAAGCACGTCCAAACCTCTTGGTGAATACTTAGCTCTTCTGTAATTCTCTATTATAGACACTGGGTAATACTTAGTTGTTTTTAGCTCAAGGACATAAACCGTATCACCAAGAATAACTACAATATCTGGAGTTCCAATAAGAATTCCATCACTAATCTCTGTTTCGTGTATTACCTTTGATTTAAGGTCATATCTTTCCTTAGCTAACTCTTCTATCTTTTTGCATATTCTATCTTCTATTGCTCTATGTATTATTACACCAGAAAATAGACTATAGTTAGGGGTTATCTCAACAGGTTTAGTTGTGTATAAATAAGAACGCCTAAGACAAGACAAAATATCGCTTACATGTATCAATTCACACGGCTCTCTCTTAGTATCTTCTAAGAACTCTTTTATGCATTCATTATATGCATCTCTCAATAATTGTTCAAACGACACTAAAACTCACCTCACAACTTTTATTGTAGCACCACAATTTGCACATGTGTATCCAACAAATTGTATATCTCCTTCATTTACAACATCAACAACGTAGTTTGGTATTGCCTTTGCGTATAATCTTCCCTCGTGTATAAACACCTGTGGTAAATCTGCATCAGCTTTTACCAGTATTGCACCACACGATTTACACCTGATGTAGTCTTTGCCTTTGTCTATGCTGTTTTTACGTGTATTTTGTCTATTCCCACGAGACCTTTCACCTATCAATATTGCCACACACATCACCTCCTATAATACTTACATCTAAAAATATATAAATGTTACTAATACAGGTAATCAGGTATATCCTCCATGCCAACACTATTTTGGAGTAGTTCGTCGTCTATGTTATCCTCATGTTCTTTACCCTCACTACCCACTACAACAACGCTACCATCTTTGTTTACTATCTTCTCTCCATTTTCGGGAGGTAACAGGTAATCAAAGTCCTTGTTTCCGAGAACCACGCTTTTAACATCCTCAACGTCAAGGTATTCGTTAAGTGTTAAGGCGTATATAACGTTATATACAGCCTCAGCATGTCTCCTCATCCTACCCTTGCACTCATCATCAGGTTCTACATACTCATCTTTTATGCTTTCCTGAACAATCTGTATTATCCCTCTCATTACTGGGTCTGGTAAAACACCTACGGCATGGTGTTCGTTTAGTATTACGTAATCACTAACAGGAACGTATTTAGGAAATACGTCGCATATAGCTATTCTTTCGAACAGACTGTTTATGTTGATTGTATAATCATCATCTGTCTGCCTTAGTGCATTGTTTAGTATTTGTATTGCTGTTTGCCTCTGATTATCAAATAGTCTATCATATAAACTGTCGTTACCTTGTGTGCAGTTACCAAAGAACAAGAACGGTAACCGTCTATACACTTCAAGTCGCCTTCCACTTATACTCACACCCCTCCTCCATATTCCGTTTTCAAGACCTGTGTTTAGTGGTTGATATGCCTCCACAAACCTGTGTTTACTTACCTTATCGAGTTCATCTATGACTATACCGCTACTTGTAAACACTGAACCAACGTTTCCAGTTCTACCATCGTAAATCAACTCCGCAACACTTGGAAATTCGCTGTAAAACGTATAGGACATCATGAACTCCAATCTTGTTCCAAACTCCGTTTTACCTGTTTCTACATTTGTAAACTGTAACACGTGTAGTGGGTTGTCAAGATAATAGAACATAGATAGCAGTCTTGGTAAAAACAATCTATGGATAACCTTATCTGGTTTAACACCAAAACCTGATATTATTATTTCTGCGGGTGTTAGATTGTATTCGTTTAATATCTCCTTAGCCTTATCAGTGTCCACTTTACCATGTAGTGTATCAGCTTCTACAATGAGATAACTGTTTTTACCAAACTCTTCCTCTATACTTCTATCGTATCTCACGATTACATACATCCAATCACTGAGATTGTTTATTACCTGTTTTGTGTTCTCTCCGAACATACTACATTCACCGATAAGTTTACTGCCTCCTCTCGTTGTTATTATTACGGTTTTGTCTGGCTCAACCTTGTAGGAGGCTGGTTTAAGTATAATCTCCGCCTCACCATGATAAGCTATGTCTAATGCGAGGTGGTTTCTATCTGCGTTGTTTAGATACATGTCATACAGGTTTTTCTGAACTTCTCTAACTTTACTTGGTTCTAACCCTTCGAACTCCTTTCTAAACGCAATAAATAGAGAGCGTGGTGCGTCCTTTATGTAGTTCTTAACGAATGCAAGCTCTCTTTCGGCAAACCTAATAAACTCTTCTTCATCCAGCACCATATACCACCTCCACCATTAGGGTAAAAAAATGTTCTGGGTAAAAATTAGACAAACTGTATAGACAAGATTTATTCTCTCTCTGGTCTTCTATTACCAGTTCTTCTACCACCTCTCCTTCCACTTCTATTCCTACTCCCGTTACTACTACCTTCACCACCGTTTTCGTAATCACTGTTTCTATCAAAAAGATAACCACTCATAATCATTTCGTTCCACACTGCCCCTGCTATGTTTATCCACGCATCGAAATGTCCAATGATAACCCTATCGAGAAACTCCCCGTTTTCGTATATGTCTATCGCTAAGGTCTTAAATGGTTTATCAACAACCCTTAGCCTTATAGCCCTTCTTACGTCACCTATTCTGGTTTCTCTGTATGTTTTGTTTAACACCGTATTCCACCTATCTATCATATCCGAACTCATATCCTACACCCCAATATAGTATTACACAAACATGTATATAAATATTTCTATAAATGTTGTGTTATGTCTTGTCTATTCTCACCTTTTTCCTCTCAACCTTGTAGCCAAGACCATACAACAGCATCTGAGTAGCACCGTTCAACAGTTTAGAGGGTATTTTTCTGTAGTTGGTCTTAGTTACGAATATCCTACCATCCTTCGGGTTTACGTAGAACACTATTTTTGGAACATCCTTATCTACAGTAGAAACGCCTCTGTATTGTGATATAACAATGAACTCTTGAGGTTCATCATAGTAATCCTCACACTTTGCTCTCTCAACCCTAATTGTGGTTATTATTTTGTATTTCTCCCAGAGCTTCTTAGCCATGTCATATACCTTGAACATATCTATTGGCTCTGGCTTGAAAAGAGTTATAACCATATATCTCCCAGAGCGTCTTTCTACACTCTTTAGTTCTATAAACCTTCTTCTCGCAGGCATATACTATCACCCGTCTTCTTCCTCTTCATCTGGTTTGTAGAATACAAATTTCTTCAATCTCATGTATTCTATTGGGTCATTAACCCTAACGACCATTCCCCCGTAAACAATGTATCCTGTTCTGCCGTTATCACTCTTTTCGTCTATTACATGTAACTCTCTTTTTTCCCCAGTCACAGCCATAACTTTGTATATTGTCTCGGCAACAACCTTATGTTCACCGAATGTCTTTATAAATCTTCGTAGTCTATCTACCGCTTTATCATATTCTAATCTATCCACAAACCCCATAACACTACATTGCATTAACAACTATATAAATGTTTCTATTAGTAAAATTTATATATCTTCAGCTATATATATTAAATCATGGAGCGAATAGCAGTGTATGGAACATTATACAATGTGGTAGAAGACATACTGAAATACGATGGGACTACATGGTGTGGATTGCTATTCAATAAATGGAACGTGGATATATTAGGTAAAGACAAGATAAAAGGATACAAAAAAATTGACTTTGGATTACCATACGCAATACCCGATGAAAACTCAGAGATTGAGGTATGGGTTATAGAAGTTCCAATTGAATTCTACAGGATAATCAACGAAATAGAGGTTGAAGCAGGCTACACACCAGTTAAGGTAAACACAAAATATGGAAAAGCTACTATGTATGCATACCTAAAAGACGACCAACCAATTTAATTTTAAACTAACAAACACTGCTCACACCAGCACTTATAAACAATTCTCTTACCTTTTTTTCCATTTCCCTATATAGGTTATCATTAACCAACGCCTCAACACATATACGTGGGAATGTGTTCTCTTTTATAATTGGACACAAGCACTCGTAAGTTTTGCGTATCTGATATTCACTACCATGTCGTCTATATATAAGCGTTGTATTTCTCCACTCTAAACTTCTCCACAACCTCTCAAGCTCTTTACTAACCACGTTACACAAACAGCTATAGCACCTAAAGTGATAACCCTCCACCGTTCCAACATATAAGCATCTATAACCGTGTTTATAAGCTCTCCATCCATACTCCATCTCATCACATAGCGACCACAATCTTTCCCACAGATAACCAACTCTTTTTACTGCTCTTAGATTGTAAACAGACACCGCTCCACTCACAGCTGGGACTTCATCCACAACCTCAGGTATTTCATCTATTTTCTTACCTATCCACCTACTAACAAATTTACCATAACCTCTCTCAAAAGACATATTTTCCCCATACTCAAACATAATACCAGCACAATCTAATAAATCTGTTTTATTACCATGCTCATCTATCTTCACTATCATTGGTTGTGCAACAATATGTTTGCAGGTATCCATATGAGAGATAATCTCTGGTATAGTGTCTTGATTTATCATAGCGTCAGAGTTTAAAACTAACACAAAATCATACCCTTCTTCAATCGCATAAGACAGAGCAACGTTTATAGCCTTACAATACCCTATATTAGACCTATATTTAATCACCTCGTCAGATAAATCAAAACACTCTGAAAATAAGTCTTCGTTACTTTCTTGATAGTCCACAATTGCATACACTATCTTATCTACAACACCAGATAAAGATTTAAGAGCATACTTAGATAAACCGGGTAACTTATATGTAGTTATATATCCCAACACACGATAACTAACCATGAATAAAAAAAGGTAGGTGTATTATTAAATCTTTACGTTAAGCACGTCATCAATCTGAACTCTATGACTATCGGTCAAATATCTCAGAACATTGTCGTTCCAGCCAAATACATAGTGAACGTTTCTCATATTTGGTGTCGGGTAGTCCATATATGGCATCAGTGTTACAAGGTAAACATTCACTGACGGATACTTGTTTATGAATTCAGTCAATGGCTTTATGAAAGGCTCACCAACCCACTCCTCATTGTCAGTTATGAATATCACCCTGTCTGGTGGGCAATCTCCTGTTTCCTCAAGTATGTATCTCATTGGAGCAGACAGAGAAGTTCCACCATATGGTGGTAGCTTTATTATGAAGTCCACATCACGCTTATATTTAAGTAGCTCCTTAGCCTTGTTTATTCTTACAGTTCTACCGAATAGTATCAACTCTGTAGCAAGTGCATTATACATCAATGACCAAGCCATTGCTCTGCCCACGTGGTAAAGTCTTGTCTTACTTCTGTTGGATGTTATACCCGACAGCATACTTCCACTATCATCAAGAGCTACTACTATGTCGTCTTTTGTCCTTTTTATGTTGGATATACTCATTTCCAACGCATCAGCCACAGCTGATACAATCTCATCTGGCATTCCTTGAATATCAACAATTGAAGTGTATGCAGTAACAAACCTAATTGGTAACACCATAGAACTCTTTATTGCGTCTATGTCCTTTAACCTTGACACCACGAAATCCACATTATCACTATCACTAAATACTCCCTTGTTGTAAAATGTTCTAAGGTTTCTGATTAGGTTCATATACGGTGCTACCCTAAGTAATGCTTCCCATACATCTCTATAGTTAATTATGTTTCCAATAGATGTTACCACCTCGTAGGGTATTACGTATTCCTCTATTAACCTACTTGCAAGCTTCGGATTGTTAGTTCTTCTAAGCTTATACAATGCCTCAAGTCTCTCATCACCATCGTATCTTCTCTCCATTATGTATCCAATTACTGTAGGATTAACACTTGTGTGTGGTCTTGCAAGTCTAATCATAGTTCTAACAGCAGAGGGATACTTCATAGCCTGATAAACATCAGTGTTTCTTATCCCCTCGATTATAGCAGACTTAACCGCTCTACCAAGTCCTGCTCTGAACAACCCTGACCTACACATGTCTATAAGCTTCACCCAGTCAGTAGGTGTTCTACAAACTCTCGGTGCTATCTCTTTAAACAGCTGTGGGTTCTTGACAGACAGTGCAACAAGACCAAGTATCGGCATATCTCTCATGTATCCCTCTAACCTTGCATACAGTATTGCCTTAGCCAAGAACTCGTCATCGTTAAATCTCTTTAGCAACCCAGCAACGTTGAATACGTTTCTTATACCAGTCTGATAGTAGGTATCACCAGTGCTACCAGTCATTAGAACATTCAATAGCATTTCCCTATCCGATATTCTGTATGATGGGAAGTCTTCCTTGTTTAGGTGGTCTGGGATACCTACATTTGCACTACCTAAAATCTCACTTCTAAGCTTTCTCCAATCTACCCCCACACCTAACACCTC
>CAZATH010000001.1:0-30453 GCA_964487995.1 uncultured bacterium | reverse complement strand
TATCTCAATGGTGTTTTTAAGGTTGTTTTTCATCTCATTTACAGCGTTGGCAATGAGCTTTATGTCGTTATCATATGGATAGTCGATATCCTCTCTCAGATCGCCTTGTGCCATACGTAATATTTTTCGTTCTAGCTCTGCCAAGGGATCGAATATCTTACCAAGTAGGATATAAGCTATTATTATGGAGATTAGCAATATGACGGCAAGAATAACAAATAATACATTTCTCATCTTTGAAGCCTTTTGCAATTGAACAAGTGGAGCAAACCAAATATCTCTATTGATTGCAGACACCATTTTCCATGGTGTGCCAGGGATGCTATTGATTTTAATTCTTAGGTTGTTGCCAAATAATGTGATATCGGTTATATCTCCATCTTTGAGGGATTTGATGGTATTATAAGCGGATATTATTTGCTTCTTATCTTTTTCGGTCAGTTTTAGATTTTTTTCGTATTGGGTTTTCATTTTTCTTGACTCTGCACCAAAGGCTTTCAAATAATCAAGATTCATTGGAAGACCTATGTATCGTTCGTCGGGATATGCAATAAGCATAGGGGCGTTGTTCGTTGTGTCTTTGGGTATGTAAACCAGGAAGAAGAAGGAGGAATACTGGTTTCCATCTTTAACAGCACTAAATTTGGAGATATTGGCGATTTTCTTAAGCGAGATGTACATACCTATAACTCCTAAAACATTGTTTCCTTCCATAATTGGGTATCCCATGGCAACTTCCAACTCGCCTGTGTCTTCATTGAGAAATGGCTGAGAAAATGTGATGGTAGCGTTGTTAACGGTATCTTCATACCATTTCTGGGTGCGAATGTCACTGCTATATTCCGATTTGGGTGGATATACGAATACATAATTACCTACTGTTTTGATAATGGCTATTTGACTTACAGAACCCTCTAAAACCTTTCTGTAATCCTCAACAAGCTTTTGTAGTTCCTGAGAGTATTGTTCAACCTGCTGTTGAGCTGCTTTATTATTCATCTGGGCGAAGACATCGATCTTCTCTAAGGCATATTTTGCTCGCTCCTCCATTGTTCTTGCTGGTACGAGTGTAATATCTTCAAGCCATGCATTAATTGATCCAGAGAAACCTTTGTTCATGCTGGATAGGACATCATTGATGGTTTTTTCTGTATTATCTTTGAAAATTGTTTGGATTTTTGACATGTTATACACAGAGAAGAAACCTATCGGTAGTGTAGAAATTAATATAACAATGACTACAATAATGGTAATCTGTTTTTTAAGCTTCCCCTTCATGCAGGGCACCTCCCAGTAAATTGTATATTATCTTTATAGGATAATTCTAACATGTAAGGAGGGAAGGTTGATGAAGATTTTTATATCAACAGACATAGAAGGTTTATCCGGTATTCCATCATGGCAGTGGTGGAAAGATAACTTGAATACTACAAGGGAGATATTGCTAAGGCATTTGATACCTATTATAAAGACCATTAAAGAATATGATGAACAGGCTGAGATATTGATTGTGGATAGTCATAGCAAAGGGGAAAATTTCTCGGTGTTTGATCTTGGTGATGATTGTTCTAATGTATATGTTATTAATGGTTTTCCACGTGTAGACTATATGATGAGTGGTATAGATGAAAGTTATGATGCTGTATTTTTTGTGGGATATCACTCTATGGCAGGTGATAAGGGTGCTATGGATCACACCTATTCCTCATCGAGTATTTATTCTGTTAAGATCAATGGTAAAGAGGTAGGAGAAACCACGATAAATTCTGCTTTTGCCGGAGAATTTGGGGTTCCTGTAGCCCTGGTTATAGGGCAACGAGAACTTTCAGAAGAGATAAAGACTTATCTTCCGTGGGCTGTTCATGGTATTGTGCAAGAATCGGTTGGTAGATTTGCAGTTAAAAGTTATCCATATACTATGGTATATCAAACACTTGTGAACTCTACACGACAGGCTTTAGATAATCTTCTAAGAGGTAAGGTTAAACCCATGAAATTTGCATCTCCAATAAATGTGGAAATTCATTGGCTTTCTACGGCTATTGCAGATGTGGTATCTCAAATGCCTATCATGGAAAGGGTTTCACCACGTATAACCAGATATGTTACTGATAATTGGAAGGATGGTTTTAGGTGGTTGTTGTCTGCAGTATATATGAGTTATTTGGGGCAGAGGTGACGATATGGTTCGTGGATTTCGTAATGTTGTGAGAATGAAACCAACGTGGAATGTTTTAATGATACCGCGGGAAGTAGATAATGTCCGTGAAATATATGGTCTTCTTGGTAAAGGTGGCAGTATTACATGCTTAGTAAATTTCCGAGTGTTAGATGAGTATAAAAGGGAATTGTCTTATTTACCATACGGGGGACCTCGCATAGCGGTGTTGTCCCTATCTCATCTATCGGAACTTTCTGGTTTATACGATACCGCAATTTTCTTGGTGGCTATTGACAGCTTTAGAAAGCCAGAAGACGTTTTATTTGATGTGTATAGACTTTTGAGATGGCATGGATATCTGCAGATTATTTACTTTGTGGCTGGTGGCAAATTAGAGATATGGGAGAGACAACCCGATAGATATGGTATCAAAATAGCTGCCTTGCTTAAAAAGACAGGCTTTATTCTGTCAGATGCCAGGGCTATTGAGATTGTGGATGGTATATGGGTAAAGATAGAGGGTGTAAAACGCGAAAATTTGTCTGATGAAGATATTGCATATTAATAGTGTATAATTCAATATGCCTACCTAATGGTGGCTTATGTTGTGGTATGTAAAATACAAAGAAATTTTACATTGAAAGGAGGAAAGGACGATGAAGAGAACATACCAACCTCATAATCGTAGAAGGGCACGCACTCACGGTTTTATGGCTAGAATGAGCACACGTGGTGGAAGAAGGGTTCTTAAAAGGAGAAGACAGAAGGGGCGTTGGAGACTTACCCCTTCCTATCGTAAGGTGTAAATAGTGGGTATTGCCCGAAAATACCGTTTGAGCTCATCTAAACTGTTTAAGGCAGTATATGCAGAGGGGAAGATGCTGAAATCTTCCTTATTTGTCTTGTATTATTTAAAGAATTTAAGTGATATACCAAAGATAGGAATTGTGGTTTCAAAAAAATTTGGAAAGGCTGTTAAACGTAATAAGATTAAGAGGCAGATAAGGGAGATTGTGAGGGGGCATCTTCCCCGCTTGTCTGGGGTGGTGGTGATATTACCGCGTATGAAGGTTAAAGATGTAAGATTTCATGAGATGAAGAAGGTTTTAGATAAGATGTTATCAGAGGTGGAGAAGACAGATGTATAAGTATGCTGATATGTTAGTCAAGAAGATGGTTATTTCCATCTTGATGTTTATACACAGTTTTATACATCTGTTTTCTCAGGGACCTGTGTGTAGACATATACCCACATGCTCTGCCTACACTGTGGAGGCAATACAGAAACATGGCGTGATTATAGGGGGATATTTATCATTAAAGAGAATTCTTAGATGTCATCCTTGGGGAACATGGGGATACGATCCTGTTCCTGACGAAGTGAAACTGAAGTTTTTTGTCGATAGATAGTATATCTAGGAGGGATATATATGGCCAATAGTATAACAAGTTCTACATCTGCTGTGGCTACTACGGCAACAACAAGCACACAACCATTAAAGGGAATAACCGGTGCTATTGCTATGTTTTTTATGTGGGTGCTGGACTTTCTATATAAGTTTGTTCCTTATTACCCTGTTGATATTATGCTTCTTACCCTATTTGTGAAGATATTAATGTTTCCTTTTACATATCAGCAGATTCGCTCTAGTGTTATGATGGCAAAAATACAACCTATGGTGAAGAAGATTCAGGAAAAGTATAAAGATGACAAGAATAAGCAAGGGGAAGAGTTGATGAATTTATATAAAAAATATAATGTTAATCCCCTTGCCGGATGTTTAGTTTTGATTTTTCAATTGCCGATATTCTGGGGGCTTTACAAAGCACTTTTGAATTATCATCTGTACAATCCCAACTTTAATGGTGTTTCTTTTTTATGGGTTCCTGATATTAGCAAGCCTGATCCTACATGGGCCACTGCTGTAATTGTGGCTATTGCCACCTATTTTCAATTTAAGTTAAGTCAGACACCTTCATCAGATCCAAAAACCCAATCACAAATGAGAATGATGATGATTACTATGCCTCTGCTGTTTGCGTGGATAGCTATGAAGATGCCAGTAGGTGTCGCTATTTATTGGGTAACCTTTGCGTTCTTTGGTGTAATAGAAAACAGAGTTGTCAGGTATATGGTCGAACGAGAAATGGAGAGAAAGGATGTTTCAACAGAAGAATCGTCTTAACATATGTGGGGGGTGAAAGTAGTGGGTGAGATGATATTTACCGGTGCAAGTTTAGATGAAGCAGTGGCTTCTGCCAAAAGTGTGTTTGGTGAAAAGTTTGAATACGAGATTGTAGAAGAAAAAAAAGGATTGTTGGGAAAAGTTGTTAAAATACGTGCATGGAGACCTGTTCCGTCTGTTATTGTAAAAAGACTACTTGAAGATATTATGAAAGCTGCGGGGAAAGAGGCAACTATATACGTCAGTGAAGATGATGATGAAATTAGGATTCAAATAGAGGGTGAGGATCTGGCAGGTTTTATTGGAAAGCATGGAAAATTTATTGACACATTTGAACACTTTATTGATCAAGTTATCAGGTTGAGATTTGATAAGCCTGTTAGGCTTGATATTGATATTATGGGATATAAAGCCAGAAGGGCTGAAAAGTTGTTGTCGATGATTGAAAAAAAGATAGCATACATGGAATCCAGGCACTTAAAGAGCATTCGTTTAAATCCCATGCCTAGGTGGGAAAGAAAAATTGTCCACAAGCTTGTACAGGAACATTTTCCATCTTACACTACCAGATCCTTTGGAGAAGAACCTAATAGGAGGATAGAAATAAAGAAGGTTGGTTAAAGTGAATGACACGATAGTTGCACTGTCTACCCCTCCCGGTGTTGGTGCCATACATATTGTGCGTCTTTCTGGGAGGGGTTCCTTTAAAATGGCAGAAGAAATTAGTAAGGTTTCGTTGCCACAACCTGGAACTGCTAAGCTCGTTAATCTATACGATAGATCTGGTGAGGTTATTGATAAAGCCTTAATTATTGTGTTTAAGGCACCTAAAACATATACAGGTGAAGATATGGTAGAGTTTCACATTCATGGTAATCCTGTTATTGCCTCTGCTTTGATATCTGAGATTTTACACTTAGGTGCACGTCTTGCAGAGCCAGGCGAGTTTACCCGACGTGCTCTTCTTAATGGTAAGATGTCCCTTTCTCAGGTTGAGGCACTTCACGAAGTTATCTATGGTAGTAATATAGCATCTGTGAAAGCAGCTATTCGTGGTGTGTTAGGAAAGTATCAGTATGAGATAGAGAACATATACGACATGATACTTAAAATTGCATCTACTATGAGAGCAGATGTAGATTATCCCGAAGACGTAGAATTGGAGGAATATGGTTTTTCTGATAGAAAAAAAGAGTATTTATCTAGAGTTGAGGAGATTTTTTCAAGGCTGAGAGTTCTTTATCAGCGTGTAGAAATAGGTCAAAAACTTCAGCATGGTTATAAAATTGTTTTTGTGGGGGCTCCCAATGTCGGTAAATCCTCTATTTTAAATGCCCTTTTAGGATATGAGAGGGCAATTGTTTCCGATATTCCTGGTACTACGAGAGATTTTGTTGAAGCTGTTCATATGATAAAGGATATACCAGTCTCCCTTATTGATGTAGCAGGTATAAGAGATGCAACAGATGATATTGAGAAAGTAGGTGTAGAGAAGGCTATAGAGAAGGCAAAGGAGGCAGATTTATTGATATGGGTTGTCGATTCTACCAGGGACCTGGTAGACGAAGACATTCGCGTATGGCAACAATTTAGAGAGAAAATAGGAATTATTGTGATCAATAAGGTAGATATAGGTAACTCTATAAAGGAGCTTCCCAATAAACTTCAGTCTTATAATGTTCCTGTCGTTTTGATATCTGCTAAAACAGGTAGTGGTATAGAAAAATTGGCTGATGAGATTTCTAGATTGTTAAAGAGATACGACTATGAACCTATTTATTTGTCAGCTCGTGTTCTTTCACACATCAAGGAGGCAATAGGATACTTAGAAGAGGCAAAGCACCTTATTGAAACAAATATGCCGGAAATAGCATCTATAGATATTGAAAGGGCAGGTAAACAGATAGGTTTGGTTTTAGGTAGAGGAAATATTTCAGAAGATGTGCTAGATAAATTATTTGCCACGTTTTGTGTGGGAAAGTAGGTGAGAGGTATGGAAAATAGAAAAATGAAAATTTTAGTTGATGGTGATGCCGATATACCCCCTGTGTTAGAAGGGAAGGTGGCGTATGTTCCTCAATACGTTATATATAATGGTCAGAGCTTTAAAGCAACCAAGGAGTTTATGATGAGCCAGATGGAAAAATTGTTATCTCCAGAAAACCTATCTACTAGTATGCCATCGTCTGGAGATTTTGAAGAGGCAATTAAAAGTCTTTCACTTCCTGCCTTGGCCATACATGTAAGTAGTGGAATTAGTAGTACTTATGCTTCTATTATGGCAGCTGCAGAGTCTCTTGGGGTAGTGGATGATATGTATCTCTTTGATACAAAAACTGCAGCTGCTGGTATTGGAAACTATGTGTATCTTGCGTATAAGTTAATTGAAAAAGGTATGAGTGTTCAAGAGGTATATAAAATTTTAACACATTTACGAGATCTGAAGAAAGAGAAAACATATGCTGTTGTGGGAGATGTTCGCTTTGCCTCTCATGGTGGACGTGTCAAAGGGTTAGCAGCTTCCGCTGCTCGCTTAATGCATTTTATGATTATTGTTTCACCTGATGAAAATGGCCATATTGAAGTGGTTCATAAAACATTGGGTAGAAAAAAGGCTATAAACTATATCTTGGGGGAAATTGAAAAATTGCTAAAAGTAGCTAAGAAGCCAATGGTGGGTATTTCACATGCGTGGGCCAGTGCCGATGCCAACCATATAGGGGAGTATGTAAAAGAAATTAGACCAGATGCCGAGATATTTATTACCTACATGAATGCTACTTTGATAGCCCATGGGGGTAAGGGAACAGTTTCTGTTTCCGTTTTGGATAAACAGTTATAGCCAACTATTATTATCGGGGGGATGATTATGTTTTCAATTGTTGTTGATGGAACTGCCGATGTTCCGCCAATGATAAAAAATGATGTTAATGTGGTGCCATTATATGTGGTGTTTAAGGGAAAAAGCTATAAGGCTACAGAAGAGCTCTTAAGCTCGGGAATAGAAGATATGCTTGTTCCAGGTCATATATCAACCAGTATGCCAACAGCTATTGATTTTGTAAAAGTATTTCAGAGTATTCCAAAGCCCATATTGGTTATACATGTAAGCAAAAATATCAGTGGTACGTATCGTGCCATACACGCTGCCATAGAAGAATTGCCTTACAAAGATGAGATATTTACCTTTGACACTTTAACAACGGGAACAGGAATAGGAGTGTATGCCTGGCTTGCTTGGAAATTGAGAGTTCAAAATAGACCTCTTGATGCAGTGATAAGTATTCTAGAGGAGACTAGAGAGAAAAAGAAGGAAAGAACATATGCAGTTGTCGGGGATATTAGGTTTACATTGAGTGGTGGTAGAGTTAGTGGTATTGCCGGCATGGCTGCAAAGGCTATGAAACTAATGATCACAATAGCACCAGATGAAACAGGAACATTAAAGGTTATTTCCAAATCCTTTGGAAGAAAAAAGGCTCTGCGCTCTTTACGCAAGTATATAGCTGAGGCTGTTGAAAGCGCAGAAAAACCTCTAGTAGGTATATCCCATGCATGGTGTGAAGAAGATGCCTATTTGCTTAAAGATTATCTCCACGCACTAAGGCCTGATGCTGAAATCTTCGTAACAACTATCAATGCCACTTTGATTGCCCATGGTGGTCCTGGAACGATAGCCACCTCTGTCATAGATTCTGCTCCTTACCTCTGATACCTTTTTATTATCTCTACGTACTCCATATGGAGGTGATAAAAATGAAGAGAGGTATGTGGATCCTAATTGGAGTTTTAGTGATGATATCGTTTGTGGTAGGTGGTTATGCTACATCTACATTACAGAAACCTGTTTCTGGTCTTAGCTGTACCTCTACTACAGGAAGGGTCTCTGTTTCTGGGGTTGCTTATAGGGAAGTAACTCCTGATAGGGCAGTATTGTCAGTGAATATTGTGGGGGAATCGAAGGATGCCGATGTGGCAATGGAGATACTAAAGAAAAATGCATCTTATGTTATGGACATTGCATCCAAGTATACAGAGTCTAAGCACATCAAGACAACAGGTCTTAGTTTAAGGCAAGTTGGTCACTTTGAGAATAACACATATGTATATGATAAGTTTGTTGCCTCAGAAACAGTTATGATAGATGTCGAAGTGGAGAAGGTAGGTGAACTGGCTGGCAAACTGACAGATATGAGAGCAGAGCATGTGAGATTGTCTGGTATTTCTTTTTACTATTCTAAAGTAGATGAGGTTAGAAAACAACTTTTAGAAGAAGCCATTCTTGATGCTAAAAATAATGCTGAGCACCTTGTAGCTCCTTTGGGAGCTGAGTTTCTTTCCCTTGTTTCTGTAACGTACGGCAATGCAACACCTATGCCAGTTTATAGACTGTATGAAAAGAGTGCGGTGGCATCTAGTGAAAGCAATCCTATTCCTGTATCGGCTGGTTCTCAAAAGATATCGGTGACTGTGTCGGCTGTTTTCGAAACAGGACCTGTATGTATTACTATAGAAAAATAGATGTATCTCTTTAGTAAGATAGCTAAAAGGGAGCAATAATATGCTCCCTTTTATTTTTATTTGGTGTTATTCTATAGTAGTAAGGAGGTTGATATAGTGTGAATTTCAAAGAAGGAATGTATCAAAGACTTGCTGCAGGTGAGTGGTTAGCATATCATTTTTCTCGTGATTTGAACCGGTGGTGGGGTGAGGGGATTTGGGATGATATTAAGTTTTTTTCTGCTAAACATGCTAAACGATTAACGGATATCGTGGTATCTATGAATGTGCGTCCTCTTCCACCTCATATGTGGTATATATATAGCCCTGTTCCACCGAAAAGGTGGTATGATGCTTTATCTAGTAAAGAAGTTGCGTTTAATGAATTGTATGAAATGGTTATTGGATTTTCAGAATTATATGGAAGACTGATAAATCGCCATAAATTTGAGGAAGAATTCCTAAACAGGCACTTGCAGGACTGGGAACTTACGAAGAGAAAGATGCGTAATCTCATGGGGAGGTGAGATAATATGGTTATTTGTGTAACACTGAATCCTGCTATTGATGCCTATCTTGAGGTACGTAAGTTTACACCAGGAATGTTTCATAGAACAGAGGAGGAAATGTATAGTCCTGGTGGAAAAGGCTTTATTACGGCAGAAATTCTTTTAAAACTTGGATATGAGGATGTGCTTTCTACAGGTCTACTTGCCGGAAGGAATGGGCTTGCGTGGGAAGATGCAGCTACACAGCGGGGAGTGCCTGGATCGTATGTCTATATCAGAAGTGGTAATACCCGTAGAAATATACAAATCGTAGATCTATCTCAAAATATCGTAACGAGTATTGGCACTAAGGGACCCGATGCCTCCTTGTCAGATATAGAAAAATTGAAAAAGAGGCTTAGACCCCATTTAAGCCGCGCCGAGTGGATTGTATTTGGTGGTTCTTTGCCATCGGGATTGCCAGAAAATACCTATTATGAGCTTATTAAATACTTTAATGGTTTGGGTATCAAAACTGTTATTAATGCTACAATTGAATATCTCCCAAAGGCTGCCGAAGCAATACCTTACATTTTGGTTGAAGATCCAAAAGAGGGAGAAGAACACTTTGGAGATATAGAGGTCCATTCTCTTGAAGATGAAATCAAACTAGCTAAAACACTGATGGACAAGGGCATTCAAATTGTTAGTTTGTCGTGGCAAGTAATTCACAACGTTATAGGTATTTATGGAAGTGTCTATCATGTGCGTTTAGTTGATCCCCATATTTTCTCTGTTGTGGGTGCCAATAGTGCTCTCACGGCGGGTCTAATACATGCTGTTATATCGGGTATGGAAGGATCTGAGATAGCAAAACATGCCGTTGCTACAGCATATGCAGTGGCAACAAAGTTAGAACCGGATATTGATGGAATTGTGCAAGTTCAAAAAGTATATAAGTATGTTGAAGTAGAAAAGGTTTTATAGGGAGGTGGGGAAGATGCTAGTTAAAGATATATATATCAGAGATTTAACGGCTATTACAGATGATATGACGGTTAGAGAGGCAATTGAAATACTTTATACCCACCGTTTGCCAGGTGTTCCCCTTGTAGATGAGGATTTTCGCGTTATTGGTTATGTTAGTGGCTCTTCTATCTCCGATGTAATTATTCCTGATTATGTGAAAAGGCTTGTGAGCACTTCTTATTTTCCCGATATTGGAATATTGGCAAAGGAACTTGCTAATATTATGGATAGCCCTGTTAGTGAAGTGAAGAAGTGGACACCTGTAGTTGAGGAAGAGGATACCGATCTAACAGCACTTAAATTAATGCTAGAGCATCATAGAAATGTACTCCCTGTGGTAGATGAGGAAAACAGGCTTAGAGGGGTCATTACCAAGGAAGCTATTCTCTCAGCAATTGTAAGAATGATTGATGAAGAGGAGAGGGTAGAAAAGGATTAACGAGTGTCTAGGGAGGGGAAAAGGTATGCATCTTACTTTTACGGTGGCGGTAGTTGCGCTATTTGCTATAGTATACGTTTTTCTTATGACAGACTTTAGACACCGAACGGCAGTTGCAATGTTAGGTGCGGCGGCAACGATATTTGTTGCCGAGGTTTTCTATGGTAATACAGAGGATTTTTGGTCTTTTATTGACTTTGAAACACTGGCCCTTCTCATGGGCATGATGATCATTGTAGGTATTCTGGCCCACAGTGGTTTTTTTGAATACCTTGGTGTTAAAACATTGCAAATGTCTAAAGGAGATCCTGTAAGGTTTTTCTTTGGAATGTTCTTCTTAACGGCATTTACTTCGGCATTTTTAGACAATGTGACCACAGTGTTATTGATGACACCTCTGGTGTTATATGTGACTGCTATATTAGGTATTGATCCTATGCCGTTTCTACTTGGTGAAATTATGGCTTCCAATATAGGTGGAACGGCTACACTCATAGGTGATCCCCCTAACATTATGATTGGTACTGGTGCGGGATTATCTTTCATTCAGTTTATAAAATACGAAACACCTATTAGCATACTCAATGTTTTGCTATCGTCTCTTTTTATTTATGTGATATTTAGATATCGTTTTGTTGTCTCAAAGCCAGACGATGTAGCCGAGAAGCTAAAGAGATTTGAGCCAGATAAGGCAATCAAAAATCCATATCTTATGAAATCTGGGCTGATCATACTAATATTCGTCATAGTTTTATTTTTCCTTTCAGATATTTTGGGAATATCGGAGGCAGTGGTTGCACTGATGGGTGGGTCACTGGCTTTGTTTCTTGTTGTCGAACATGAAACGGTAGAAAAAGTCGTTACCGATGTTGAATGGACAACCCTTCTGTTTTTTATGTCTCTTTTCATCATTGTTGGTTATCTAAGTTCCACTGGTGTGTTAGATATGGTTGCCAAATGGATGATTCGTATCAGTGGTGGTTCAAAAACTATCTTAGTAATGGTTATCTTGTGGGGTTCTGCGTTGATCAGTGCCTTTGTGGATAATATACCTTTTACGGCAACGATGATACCGGTTATATCCTCTCTGATATCCCAAAATCCCGATCTAAATACTCACAATGTTTTGTGGTGGGCTTTATCAATGGGGGCATGTTTGGGAGGTAACGGTACAGTTATAGGTGCTTCTGCGAATGTGGTAGTAAGTGGTATTGCGAAGAAAAATGGAATAGATATTAATTTTAAAAACTATGCAAGAGTCGGGGCTCCTGTAACGGTGATGATCCTTCTGATAAGCAGTGTTTATCTGTATTTTCTTGCTATATTATAAGCGTAAGGCAGGGAAACCTGCCTTACGCTGAGATTTAATGCTGAGCTATAATGTCCCACCATTTTATATCATCTTTAGAGATAAACATTCTTTTGAGTGTTATGGAAGATGTATTCATAATATTTACTTCTCCTATGGTGTATGAATAAACGGTTTTTTCTTTGACGTAACCGATGGCAAATAATTTGCCATTTATTATTCTTGGATCGGAAATTCTAACACCTGATGCCGTTTGAATCATGTTTCCATCAAGATTGTAAATTTTAATTGTTGCTTTTCCCAATTTAAATCCCCATACTATAAGTTCGGATGAATTTTTATCAATCCATAATCCTTCTGATGGTACAGATGATAGAGGGTATTTTAACTTCAATTCACCGGAGGCAGGTAGGTATGTCCATACCCCACTTTTTCCAAGAAGGTAAACTTTATCTTGATCAATATACGCTACCTGATAGGGTGGTGTTAGTCCTTGATTGATGATTGCGTCAAAATCTCCATTAGCTTTGTATTTGCTAATGATTTTTTCCTTACCAGTTTTATCCCTATATACAAGAGCTTCATCGGGGGCTCCATTGGAACCTACATAAACTATGCTTCCATCATCTGAAACTGCTGCTATCCACTTGATAATGCTGTATAGTTTTCCTTTACCTAGCATGGTGATGTGGATATTTGTTGGATTTTTAAGAATATTGTTTTTGTCAAGCATGATAAAAAGATTATTACCAGTGGCTATGCCATCTGGCCATATGTGAAGAATGATTTTTTCTCTTTGAGGGGATGCTATCATCCCTATAATTGTTCCAAACTGATTTCCTGATATGAGCTTAACAGTTCTACCGGTTTTGAGATTTTTGTACATTAAATCAGGATTATCCATATTTGCAGTTTGTTTGAGATATATTATCGTGTAATTATTGAGTAATATTCCATATAATCCTTCATCTATCTTCTTGATTTCTTCTCCGTTTACGTAGTACATTGGGCTGGTTAGTTTACCTGGTACATCCAATGTTATAAACATTGCATAGGGAGAAGGATTATCTATATCAGCTACTGGAATTGTGGAACATGAAACGAAAGTTAAGGCTATAACAGCTATATATATTGCTGCACGATAAAATCTTTTCATGATCTCACCTCCTGGATTTTATTTTATATTACAAGATGTAGTGGATTTCTGTATAATTTATATAGATAGCACATAAGGAGGAAACCGTGAAATTACGTTGGAATAGCATAGTAGATGTGGATGATGTTTTACTTGTTACATTTGTGTTGAATCAGGTAGAGTACACTCTCCTTGGGGTTGTGTCTAGGAAAACGGCTATAGAGATGGATATTAAGTTGTTTAATCCACCACTTATAGAAATTCCTGAGGGGACAGAAGCTTTCTTTATTGTGTCTAAGGCTACTGGTTCTTTTCTATTCAATGGTTTTGTTCGTCTGTATATGATATCTCAATCGTTAATCGTGGTTGTTCCGACTGGATCTGTAGTTTATTGGGATAGAAGAAAAATGAAGCGCTTCAATATCAGGCTGAGAACAGAAATTGCATGGGGTGATAGGGATGAAGAGTTTATAGCAATGCTTGAAGATATGAATGTTTTTGGTGCACGGGTTAGTGTGAATAAAGAGCAATTTATCTTCTGGAATGTAGGATTTGAAGAGCCACTAGGCAAGGAGGGTATGTTGTTTATAGTTGTCCCCTATAAGGGAGAAATTGTTTCATTTGTGGTGCGTTTCTTTGTTAAGTGGATTAGGCAGCAAGATAACGAAGTTCATATGGGACTTGAATTTATCATAGGTAGTGAGGATATAAAACAGTATTTGGAATACTTCTCTCGGATTCTATTCTAAAGCCTTCTAGAGGGGGTAGGTACGATGATAGATTATATTTCATGGCGTAATATTATGGTGCCAGATGCTGTTATTGTAATGAAAAGTGCAGGTAGAGACGGAGGCATGACAGTGGGGCTTGTTGATAAAGTTGGTAGAAAAACTGTTGGTGTAAAACTATTATCAGAGTGGGATATAAAGAGCAACCAAATTGATGTGTCTATTGCCACAGATAGTGGTCTGTATTCGATTCCGGCTGAGGTTAAGAAGATCAATTTAATAGAAGGTGGGGGGTATGTAACACTGATTCCTCTTTCTCAGGCTGCAAAGATAGATAAGAGAAAGGCCGAGCGATACTCAATTGCCTTACCTGTATTGTTTAGATCTATCTCAGATGATGAATTTTATGAGGGTATTATGGATGATATATCATGGGCGGGATGTAGAATTATTTGGTCATCTCCTAAGGATGTCCATTTAGGAAAAATCATGCTTCGTATTAAAATTGGAAAAAAGATAGAAGACATCTTGGGGCGCGTTGTGTGGCGTAGAAGGGGGGAAGATAAAGATATCTTGGGCGTAGAATTCTTAGAGCACACGTCCAAATTGTTTCGGATTTTTTCTGATATAGTAGATTATGAAAATCAGTAAGTGGAGGGGTGACAATGGATAGTTTGCCACGATCGAGTGTTGGTCAAGTATTAGGTTTATTGGAGATACTTCTCGATGAAAAAGGTGTTATGGATGCATATAAGCTTTCTACCGAAGAGCATTTGTCACTGGATGAAATCTTAGGGATTATAGCCACAGCTAAGGCTTTTGGATTTGTTAAGGTTGAAAATGGAGATGTGATTCTCACAGAGCTTGGTAAAGAGTTTGTTGCTTCTGATCTTCAAGATCGCAAAAAGATATTAAGAGATGTTCTCCAAAAACATCCCATATATGAGAAGATATTGTCTGTGTTGCGTGGAATAACGGATAACTGTATTGATAGAGAAGAGTTTGATATGATTATCAGTCCGGATCTTACAGAAGAAGAAGAAGATGTCATTAGTAAGCATGTGCTTGATTGGGGTAGGTTTGCCGAACTAATATGGTATGACGGTGAGGAAGATAAAGTCTGTTTAGAAACAGATGAAGAAGAACTGTGAAAGACGATAATCAACCGAGGAGGTATATAGGTAGTGCACATATTGTCAGCTGCAGGGTGGTCTTTTCTTCGTATGGCGATAGCCTATATGCTGTCCCTTCTATTTGCTATCCCATACGGTATTGCAGCGGCAACATCCTCTAAAAGAGAGAGATGGATGATTCCCCTTATTGATATTCTCCAATCTGTTCCTATTGTTACATTTTTTCCGGTAGCAATACTATTTTTTATTAAGTTAGGTGGCGGCAGTAGGATAGGTGTTGAAATGGCTTCTATATTTTTAATTTTTACTTGTCAGGTATGGAATCTTGCATTTTCTGTGTATGAAACGGTAAAGACCTTTCCAAGAGAACTTTTATACCTTGCCGATGCATATAAGCTACCTCCTATGACACGTATTAGATATTTCTATATACCTGCTATGATTCCTGGTCTTGTGTACAACAGTATGATGTCATGGGCAAACGGCTGGTACTTTCTTATTGCCTCTGAAATTTTTTCTGTGGGTAGTCAAGAGTATCGGTTACCTGGTCTTGGTACCCAGATATATGAAAGTATTGCCAGAGGTGACATGTGGGGTATGGTATGGGCACTGATTGCCTTAGTGTCTATTGTTCTGTTTATGCAATTTGCCATTTGGAATTCTCTTAGACGATGGGCTAAAATGTTTGAATACTCCTATGAACCAGTAGAAATATATAAACCTACGTTTGTGGAGTGGATAGAAGAGTTTTCCTATAAGTTTCATATAGAGAAGATATTTTACGATGCTATGTATAGGATATGGGCATTTTTCCACAACAGGTGGGTGAAATATGCTATCAAGATAATATTGTATATACTGGTATTGTCTCTATTGTATGGGATATACAAGTTCTTTGTTTGGTTGTTTGTTCCTTTACCTTCTGGTATATGGAAGGTCTTTCCGGCGTTGTGGGCAACAACGGTGAGAATATTTATTGCATATATCATTAGCCTTGTGGTTATTTTAATGCCTAGTTATTGGCTGGCAGTAAGGAAGGAAGAAGATGATAGAGTAGAAGATATTATACTGGCATTTGTTTCTGTGTTTAGTAGTATTCCTGCAAGTGCTTTTTTCCCTCTCATTGTGCATTTTATGGTGAATTATCTCGGAAGTATGGAGAGTGGGGCAGTGTTTATCTATGTGATGTCAATGGTGTGGTATATCATATACAATGTTCTATTTGGAGCTAAGAGTATTCCTAAACCTTTAAAAAATCTTGCTTCTGTTTTTAAGATAAGGGGATTTTTATTTGCACGAACGGTATTCTTTCCATCTATCTTTCCTCCTCTCATTACGGGCAGTATTACAGGATGGGGAGCGGCATGGAATGCCTCTGTTGTTGCCGAGTATATGATTTTTTCAGGCAAGGTATTTTCTGTTTTTGGTATAGGTTCGTTTTTGGTGATTTATCTTACAGATAATCCCAAGCTCATGATGTGGGGTGCAATGATTATGGCAATATATGTGGTCTTGTTGAACAAGTTTGTATGGCAGCCGTTATACAATTTAGCAGAACGGAGGTACCGTAGAGGTGAGTGGTAAGGGAGAAGTTTTACTCAAAGCTGATAACATATCTAAGGTCATTGAAGAGAAGGGTAAAAAGCTGGTTATTTTTGACAGTGTTTCGTTTGAGCTAAGGGATAATGAGATTATATCCATATTAGGACCTACCGGATCGGGTAAAACGAGCATACTCAATATGATTGTAGGTCTTGAGACACCTACGGCTGGTAGTATTTACTATAAGAATGAGCCTTTGAATAGGGAAAAGCATGTTATACCGCTTATCCCACAGCAACCCATATCTTTGCCGTGGCTAACAGTTCAGGAAAATATTGAAGTTGTCTTAGAGGCTAAAGGTATACCTCTCCGACAGCGTATTAGAACTGCACTTAAGTATATCGATTTGATGGGACTAGATTCCTTTGAAGATACCTATCCCCGTGAGTTAACACTGGCTATGAGACAACGACTTTCCTTTGCAAGGGCATTGTCTGTGGAGGAAGAGATACTTGCTATGGATGATCCATTTACAGTACTGGATTCACTTACAGCAGAAGATTTAAGAGAAGAATTTTTAAGATTGTGGTTGAGTAGTAACCTTGTAATACGGGGTATTGTTATGACGACCACCAATGTTGAAGAGGCTGTGTATTTTTCTGATAGAGTATATGTTCTTTCTCGCAGACCGGGGCGTTTACTAGATGTGGTAGATATAACCTTGAAACATCCTCGCGATAGAGATAGTAAAGAATTTGCCGAGATCATGGATCATATCTATGCTGTTTTACTTTCTCTCTAAGAGAGTTTAATTTCTCTGAGTTTTTTCATTCTTTCATCTACGTGCATATACTTTTGCTCCAGTATATTCCAATACTCTTCATAACTTCTGGCTTCAATGGCGAAGGGTACCATAAGGTGCACTGTGTCTTTTTCTTTCATTATGAGTCCTCCTGGGACAAATAGCGTTTTGTTCTGTGGTCTAATTTTTATAGGACCTTCATCTAATGCCCCTATAAAGTTTTCTCTCCTTGGCATTATACCTATTTCCCCATCTACCAGTGTTACACTTACAAAATCCACTTCTTCGTTGAATATCGTTCCATCAGGTGACGTAATAATCAGTTGCACTTTACAACACCTCTTTGATTGAGCCAATCATATAAAGTTCAGTTTCCGATATGTTATCTGCTTTTCCTTCAATTACCGCCTCAAAAGAGGATAGTGTTTCTTCGATAGTTACGTACTGGCCTTCTATTCCTGTAAACTGTTTGGCCACATGAAATGGTTGGGAGAGCAACATCTGTATTCTCCTGGCTCTATGGACAATGATCTTATCTTCTTCGCTGAGCTGTTCCATGCCGAGTAGGGCTATGATATCCTTTAGCTCATTGTATCTTGCCAGAAAGCGTTTTACCTCTGAAGCCACATATACATGCCGTTCACCGACAATATCAGGATGTAACATTTTAGAGGAAGATGCCAGCGGGTCTACAGCGGGATAGATACCCATTTCTGCTATATGTCGTGACAACACCACCGATGAATCAAGATGTCCAAATATTGTTGCCGGTGCAGGGTCTGTGATGTCGTCTGCTGGAACATATACCGCTTGTACTGCTGTTATGGCTCCTGATATTGTTGATGAAATACGTTCCTCTATGTGTGCCATTTCTGTAAATAATGTGGGCTGATATCCCACAGCCGATGGTAATCTCCCCAGTAATGATGAAACTTCCATTCCTGCCTGGGCATAACGGAATATATTATCCATAAAAACTAAGACCTCTTTTCCTGTCTTTTCTAGCAGATATTCTGCCTGTGTGATGGTGGTGAAAGGTGTTCTTAACCTAACTCCTGGTGGTTCATTCATCTGACCAAATACCATAATAACTTTGTCAATTACACCAGATTCTTCCATTTCTTCCCATAACTCTTGTCCTTCTCTTGTGCGTTCCCCTATCCCTCCAAATACTGAATATCCACCATGAACACTTCCTATGTTATGTATGAGCTCCATAACAAGGACAGTTTTACCAACACCTGCTCCACCGAATAAACCAATCTTACCACCTTTTGGAAAAGGTGCCAGGAGATCTAGCGCCTTGATTCCCGTTTCTAATACTTCTGTGACAGGCAATACTTTTTCCGGCTCAGGTGGTTTTCTTAAAACGTTTCTTGTTTCCTCGGCCACCAGTGGTCCCTTATCATCTAAAGGCATACCAAGGGGTGACATCACCCTTCCAAGAAGAGATTCTCCAACAGGTACCGATAATTCTTTACCTGTAGCTTTTACAGGCATATTTCTGTGTATACCTTCGGTTGGACCCAGTGCAATGGTTCTGGCCCTGCCTTCTTCAAATATTGCCCTTACCTCTAGTGGTACTAGACCACACATGATGATTTCGTAAATATCTGGAGTATAATTATCAAACGATACATCAACCACAGGACCATGAACGGCAATAACTTTACCTACTTTTTCTTTCTCCACCGATAATACCTCCTATTGTGTCCAATAGTTCTCTTGTGATACTTTCACCTCTTATCCGACTAATCTGTATTTGAAGTTTGGTAGACATCTCTCCAGCCTGTTTCTCTGCCCTGCTCATGGTAATCCATCTCATATTGAATTCTGAGAAGGCTGCCGTATGAAATGCCTCTAGGAGTGAAGAGAACATGAAGAGTTTAGCTCCTTCGTTGACAATTTCTAGGGGTGATGGAATAAACTCAAATATTTGTTTAGTACTTCTCTTTGTATGTAGTTTCAGAGGTAGAAGTTTTTCCACCACTGGATGTCCTTTAGTGCCTGCCTCTGATTGAATGTATATCATGGTGAGTTGGCGAAAGGGTATGGCTAGAATGTCTATAAAGAATGCCGACACCGTCTCTATATCTGGATCAGAGTACATTCCACCGATTTTTCCATCAGTTTCAATACCTATATGGCTTAATAGTTCCGGTCCCATACTTCCTACGGAAAAAACGTAATCTTCGTTTTTGATATCTAGTTTTGATGCTGTCTCTAAGATATCTTCGTTATACGAACCACATAGCCCCATATCGCTAAAGAAGAGTACAAATGCTCTGGGATATGTGGTAGGTGGATTAATAAGTGGTGATTTCTCTAGTTCCTCTTTGGGTACAAATGGTAATGCGGAGTAGACGAGTAGTTTAAGTTCAGTGGTGTATTGGGCAAGTTTCTTTCTATCATTTTCTCGTAAGGCCATTTTGCTTGAAGATAATATCTGCATTCCCCTAGCAAATTTATGGAGTAAGTCACTGGTTTTCTTTCTTTTCTTGAGTTCTCTAAGACCTATCATATTGCTCACCTATAAATGTTTTCCACATATTGATAATTTCTTCTATGGTTTTTTTATCAACTTCTTGGTGTATATCTATATAAACTGTGTTTGTTCTCTTTATATAGTCGAAAAAGTTCCAAAGGAGATTCCTTACCTCTGTTTCTGATATATCATCAAGTAAGCCTTCACTAAGTAGTATAAGGGTAATAACCTCTTGCTGGGGGGTTACCAGTTGGTGAGCATTTTGTTTGAGAACTTCAACGGTGCGTTTGCCTCTAATAAGCATTTTTTCGCTTTTCTCATCAAGTTTGCCACCAAATTGGACAAACGTTGAGAGTTCCTCGTATCTTGCCAGATCAACCCTCAATTTTCCAGCTAGCTTTTTAATGGCTTTGTATTGGGCTGAACCTCCAACACGGGATACAGACAACCCGGGGTTTACAGCCGGGCGTCTTCCACCGTTGAATAGATTGGCATCGAGATATATTTGTCCATCGGTAATGGAAACAAGATTTGTTGGAATATATGCAGAAAAATCACCTAGTTGTGTTTCACAAATGGGAAGTGCCGTTAAACTCCCGCCACCATGTTTAATGTTGAGTTTGGCAGCCCTTTCAAGTAATCTAGAATGGGTATAAAAAATGTCTCCTGGATACGCTTCTCTGCCCGGTGGTCGTCTCAGCAGTAGCGATATTTCTCTATAACTTACTGCATGTTTGGATAGGTCATCATAAACAACAATAACCTTTTTTCCCCTGAACATAAACCATTCTCCAATAGATGTGCCGGCATATGGTGCCAAAAATCTCAAAACAGGTGAAGATGCTGCTGGTGATGCCACAATGACGACTTGGTTCATTACACCATGCTCTGTAAATGTTTCTACTACACTGCTAAGATCCGATTCTTTCTGCCCAATGCTAACATATATGCCTATAACATCTTTTCCTTTTTGATTGATCAGAATATCTATTGCCACAGTGGTTTTACCTGTTGCCCTGTCCCCTAATATAAGCTCCCTTTGTCCATGTCCTATGGGAACTAATAGGTCAATGGCATATATTCCTGTTTCCACTGGTTCATTTACTTTGGCACGCCAAGAAATAGGAGGTGCCGGTCTTTCCATGGGAAGGTATTCTGACGTTCCAATGGGACCACCGCCGTCAAGCGGATTACCAAATGGATCAATGACTCTCCCTAGTAGAGATTCACCTACAGGTACTTCTGGCTCTCTACCTGTTCCATAGACTTTCATCCCCACTTTGGCATCGGTTTCATCTAAGAGTAGAATCCCCACCTCGTTTTGCTGAAGTTCACCTACAATACCTATTTTCCCGTTTTCCAGTTGTACAATTTCCCAATATCCAACCATCGACAATCCATCAGCCCATGCTATACCATCCCCTGTCCTGAGTATAGTACCTGATGTATAAGTTTTGGCCAGAAATGGTGTGTGTTTGGTTTTTCTAAGAAATTCTTCAATGATGCTCATTGCTTTTCACCTATTGCCTCTTCAATATACCTATTTAGTGTGGCATCTAAAACAAAGTCTTTGTATACCAATCTAAAACCTGAGATGATGTTAGGGTTGATTTTAATACCAGCTATAGAAATTCCTATATCTGCCAGGGCTTTTCTGATCTCTTTTTCTTCATCTGGGAGTACATACCAGGGAACTTCAAGAATGATTCCCTTACCGGCTTTGGATGCATACTGCTTAATATCGCCAGAGAACCTTTTAAATAGCATTTTAAGAAGGCATAGTTGGCTATCATTGCCTAGAAAATTGTTGAGAATATTGGTAGTGGAAATTGTTATAATTTGTCCAATATTTTCTTTGGCTTCTTGTATAATACGTGCTGCTTCGGCATGGGCGGCATTGACAGTGTGCTTGTAGACAGTATCAGCCTTCTTTTGGGCCTCTTCTAGTAAATTTTTCTTCTCTTCTTCAAGTTCTTTTTCCAGCTCTTCTCTACGTTTTCTTATCTCTTCTTCAAGCTTTCTTCTTTCCTCTTTTAGTTTCTGATATTCTTCTTTGATCGCTTGTTCTCTCTTATTTAGTTCCTGTTCTTTTTGTTGCCATTCTTCCTTTTTCTTTTTAATGATGTCAACAAGTGGTCCAAATAGATATCGTTTAAAGATGATATACAAAAGCAGTAGGTTAAATATACTAGCCAGTAATGTTATCCAGTTAATGCTAAAGTTCATATGCATGTTTTCCCTAGCCTCCTATCAGTTTCATAAAAGGGTTGGCAAAGAGTAGCACCAATGAAATGGCGAGGACATAGATTACGAGGGATTCTATAAAGGCAAGAGCAAGGAGTAGCATTCTATTTATATCTCCTGTAGCGTCCGGTTGTCTTGCAACACCCTCTACAGCTTTTGAGGCAAGCATTCCCATTCCTATGGCAGCTAGTCCAGCTGCTATACCTAATGGAAAGGAGACAGCTAAAATTGTTGCTACCAAGCTATTCATGTTCTACACCTCCTTCTTCTATCATTGCACCAAGGTAAACAAGTCCTAATGTAAAAAATATGTATGCCTGTATGAAGCCTGTAAATAAAGAAAGGGCTATCATCGGAACAGGCAGTGCGAAGGGAGCAAGTAGTGCCAATATGGCTACAACAAGATGTTCTCCACTGACGTTTCCATAAAGACGCAGAGAAAGGGAAACAACTCTTGTGAGATGTTCTAAGATATTGAGAGGAAACATCCACCACATAGGTGCAAAATATATCTTTAGATATTTTCTTATTCCAAAGTGTCTGATAAACCATGTGTGTATCCATATCAGCATGGCAATAGCTAAACCTGCTGTAACGCTAATATTTGCTGTTGGGGTTTGAAAAGGAATAGATAGTGATTCAAAAAATGTTCCGAATAGGTCTCCAAGCCAGTTTGAAGTCAATATGAATATAAATACTGTAGTGAGAAATGGCATTGTTTCCTCGGCATAGTTTCCCAGAAAGCTTCTACCATAGTCCACAATCCAATCCCAGATAATGTGGAGTATTGCCGAGGATGTAGAAGTTGGTTCACGTTTAGAAATTTTCATAAGAGACAACACGATAACAATTAGAAATAGGGAAATGAAGGCCATTGATAAGATTAACGTATATGTTTCATTACCCGTAAGGAATCCCCCCTAACTATCTTTGCTTTCTTTTTTCATGATCTCTCTGATAAATATGTCAAAGGATATATATATGCCTAATGATACCATTCCTAGTGTAAATATCACGCCGGTATTTAGCCATTTATCAATATAGTGTCCAATGAGAAAACCAATGATCATGCCACTGAGGAGTGTAATGCCAAAACCATATGCACTGGAAAAGTTTGCCCATATTTCTTTCCACTCTGCTCTTTTCATCTTTTTTTTCTTATCAATTTCTTCGTGTTTGATAAATCGTCTTGGCCTTCTTCTTCCCATTTTTTCTCACATATATATTCTACTCTTTATACATAATGATGTAAAATGTTAAGGCATGAGAGGTGATGGTAGTGGAGTTTGGATTAATAGAAACTTTAAGGGTTGAGGGCAGTCCTTATGAGATGGGATACATTCAAGGTGAATATTTTTCCAACCAAATAAAGAAAGCGGCCGATACATTACTCAACTTGCCTTCTCTAAAGTCGATGGTGCCACGATATCTGCCAAGAGGGATTTTTAAATACCTTATAGGTAAGAAGGCTTGGAACCTGATAAGAAAATATATGTCTTACACACCTAGTGTGTGGTTAAGATTTGGAGGTATCGTTTCTGGTAGTAAGGTGTGGAAAGAAGAGTTGGCTTTTCTCCATCTGGGAGAGGTGCTTCTCAATAGATCATCGTATGATATACCGTTAGATTCTTGTACTGCGGTAGCTGTTTTGCCTTCTATGTTCGGCAAGATGGTTGTAATGAAGAATTTTGATTATCCTCCTGAAATTAGAACGTTCAATCTTTTGCGTTATTCAATACCTAAAAGGGGGATTCCTTCTGTGGAGCTGACAAAAACCCCTGTTGCTATCTCACATGATGGTATGAATAGAGAGGGTCTTGTGGTGCTTTATAATTATGCTGCTTCTATTTATTCTTCAGAAGATGGTCCCCTTATTGGTGCGTTGGTTCAACATGTTTTGGAGACAGCTAAAAATGTTGAAGAGGCTTTAGAGATAGTTATGTCTTATCCTTTGTCTCCTAGTGCAGGTATGTTGCTTATTGCTGATAAAAAGAAGGCTGTGAGCGTTGAAATTTCTCCTAAAAAGAAGCAGATAAGATATCCCATAGGAGATTTTCTAATCAACACTAATCATTATCAGCTGCCTGACATGATCTCTCATCAGATTCCACAGCGTGCTGTGTTTAGAAGTGGTCCATTTGCTGGTAAGAGAATATTGGAAAGTTCTGAGAAGCGATATCAAAGGGCTTTGGAGATACTGAATGGTGGTATGAATAGCATTAAGGATGTTTTTAACTTGGCAAGAGATCATGGAAAAGATGGTGTACCCAATAACAATACTATTTGTAGACATGGAGAGCCGTTAAGTTCTACCATTGTATCGGCTATCTTTGTTCCAGAGGATGGAATTGTTTATTATCGTGGTGGTAATCCATGCGAAGGTCCATATGGTAAGTTTGTTTTTAACTAAATATTTTATATAAAAGGAGGTGCTTTTTATGAAGAAAGAACTTGGAGTAGCACTGATTATTCTTGCGTTGATTGTTGGGTTTGTTGTCGGTATGGGCTTTGGTAAGCCAGTAGCCCCGAATTCACAGCAGACTCATCAGAATGGTAACACAGAGGTCAAGTCAGAGCCTGTAAAGGATATAGCCATTCTTCTTACCAGTGATATTCAAAGTCAGCTTTTCCCCTATGACACCAAGAAAAAGATCACTGTAGGGGACCAAAAGGTCAAAGTGGCTGTTACAACTGGTGGTTTTACACGAATTGCCAGCCTTGTAAAGGGTGTTAAAGCTGTATCCGATGGAACCTTAGTGGTTGATACAGGTGATTTGTTTGCAGGTCCTGTTTTTACGACATTCCATGGCATACCCGAAGTTGAGGCTATGAATATGATTGGATACGATGTCCTTGCACCTGGTAATCACGAATTTGATCAAGGCATTGATACAATGGTATTTGCTTTGAAAAAGGCAAAGTTTGCTGTTCTCATTGCCAATATTAACACAACCAATGAGGGGCTTAAGAATGTTATCAAACCATACATTGTTAAAAATGTGGCAGGAGTCAAGATTGGTATATTTGGTCTCATAACCCCTGATCTTCCACGTATTACCAATGTTGGAAATGCCGTTACTGTTGAAGATCCTATTGCTGTTGCCAAGGAAATGGTTAAGAAACTAAGAGATGAGGAGAAGGTAGATATTGTTATTGCTGCAACCCATATCGGCACTCCACTTGATGAGAAACTTGCCAAAGAGGTGCCTGGTATCGATATTATTCTTGGTGGTCATACTCATGATGTGCTTTATGAGAAGATTGGAAATACCATCATTGCCCATGCCGGAGCAAAAGGAGAAGTTTTGGGTTATCTTAATTTAAAGGTTCAGGGTGGAAAGATAATTGATTCCAAGTGGTATCCTGTGTTTATGGGAGAAGATCCGCAGGTTGAAAATGCTTTGGATTCTTATAAAGCCAAATTAGAAGAAGTTTACTCTGCAACTATAGGCTATACCAAGGTTGATCTTGATGCACGTAAAGAGGTTGTTAGAACCAAAGAATCCAATCTTGGCGATCTTATTACAGATTCGTGGATGGAACGTTTCCCACAAGCTGACGTGGCTATAACCAATGGTGGAGGTATCAGGGGAGACAGAGTATATCCCGCTGGTGTTATTACATATCAAACACTTCTTAGCATTCATCCATTTGGCAATACAGTTGTGATTGTGAAACTAACAGGTAAGGAGCTTAAGCAGGTGTTTGAGATCTCTGGTAGTGCACTCCGCGTTAAGGGTGATGGATGTTCCGATCAGAACAGGGCTCCTACTGGTGGTTTCTTGCAGGTTAGTGGTGTAAAAGTTGTTTATGACCTTTCTAAAGCACCTTTCTGTGCTGAGTACGATGGAAGAACTGTTAAGAAGGTAATAAGCTCCGGTGAGAGAGTTAAAGAGCTTCTTGTTTATGACAAGAAAACAGGTAAATATGAACCAGTTCAAGATGATAAAGTTTACACTGTTCTTATCAATTCTTGGATGGCAGGTGGCGGCGATGGCTACTATATCTTTATGGATAAGGATAAGACCGATACCAACCAGACCATTCCCGATGTTTTAATGTACTACATCAAGAAACATTCTCCGATATCTCCAAAGGTTGAGGGTCGTATTACAGAAACAGGTGGTACTCCTCATTGGGAAGATTAAGTAGGTAAGAGTTGCATGTGGTAGCAGGGGGCTCTTATGTCCCCTGCTTTTTTTGATATGATATCTATACATAGTGTTCCTACAGGAGGGTGAGGGATATGAATTTAATAGCTTTTATGACAGATTGGGGTTATACCCACTATGTTGCCCAAGCAAAGGCGGTTATATATGGGATATACCCCGATGCTAAAATCCTTGATATTACCCACAATGTGCCCCACTTTGATATCCGAGCGGGTATGCACATTTTATACCGTATCTATCGAGATTTTCCTAAGGGAACTATTTTTCTCGTTGTTGTTGATCCCGGTGTTGGTACAGACAGAAGGGCAATTGTTGGTAGATTTGGAGATTACTTTTTTGTTGCCCCTGACAATGGCATTATGACCATGATCTTTAATGATTATGATGATGTGGAAATTTATTCTATTGAGAATAAAAAGTACTTTTATATTCCAGAACCCACCTATACCTTTCATGGCAGAGACATCTTTGCCCCGGCAGCAGCCTATCTCCTAAAAGGTGTTTCTATGGAAAACTTTGGTAATAAGGTAATGGATCCTGTTATGCTTGATGTATTTAAGCCAAAATGGGATGGTAGGCATCTTAAAGTAGAAGTGGCTTATGTTGACGATTTCGGAAATGTAGAGCTCTACCTGAAAGAGTTACCTTGGGATGAGGAAAAATATCCACAAGTTTGGGTAAGGGGTTTTCGTGCTAAGCTTGTTAAAGCCTATGGGGATGTTCCAGCTGGAACGATGATATTCCATCGTGAAAGCAGTGGTTTTTGGGAGATTGCAGTGAGTGGTGGTAATGCAGGTGAAGCTTTAAGAGTGCGTTCTGGAGATATCATAGAAATAATCCCTGTAGAGTGATTAGGGATAAACGGGCGGGAAACCCCGCCCGAAGCTCTATGGAGATGCGGGTATTACTAAATCTTTAATGTTTTCAGGTAAATTCTCTTTGTTTCCTATGTATTGAGCAGGATTCACAGGTGGTTGTCCGTTTTCGTCAAGAATGGTAAGTCCCCGTGTTAGAATGAATTGTAGGAATTGTTCCGCTGCCTTAGTATGTGGAGCACCTTTGGGAATAGTGATACCATATACGATGGGCTTTCCCCTTACAATATATGTGCTACCATCGGCCTTGGTTAGTTTAATGCTAGCCGTTTGGTAGAAATCTGCATATTTGAGGGAAGAGAGATTAATTTGCTCTGGTAATTTAATGTATTTAAAATGGTGTTGTCTAGCCACAGATTCATATATCCAGAAATAATCAATATTACCGGTTTCAAGGTCTGCCACTAAGTCTACTTCTTTGGGTTTAATGACAGTTCCGGGATGGTCCTTAAGTTTGGTATATAAATCTGGCTGATTGTAATATTTGGATGCAAGTTCCATAACAAGCACACTTCTATATCCACATGGGTCAAGCTCAGGGTCAGAACGCCCAATTCTTACATCTTCTCGGGAAAGAATCTGGTACCAGTTGTTAGGGTTAATTTCTGATGCATATTTGCTTCCGCTGGTATATGCTATGACTATAGAGTTTTTGGCAAATAAAATATCGAAATTTGCCAGATTTTTTGGAAAAAGAAGTGAAGTAATCAGAGAATAATCTGCAGAGGCATAGATGTCAGGAAGTGGCTGAGAGTTTTGATGAAGTGTTATGATTTTTTGTGCAAGTGCCTTGCTACCTGCTGAAGAAAGCTTTATATGTATATCAGGGTGCTCTTTTTGATATTCCTCTGCTATTTTCTTAAATGGGACTGAAAGAGAGCCTGCATGAAAAACTGTAACTTCTGTGGGATTATTGTTTTGTTGTGTCTGGTTGGTAGTAGTGCCACATGATGAAAGTCCTATGACGATGAATACAATAACCATAAACAGGGTAAGTGTCTGAAGTGTCTTCTTCATAAGCTTCCCTCCTTTAAAAGGTATATATTTCCATTTGCTATGGAAATGTGAATTTTATCCCCTTGAGAGTATTGCTGACAGCTATATAAATCGCTGCTAGCAAGTAATTTGATATTTCTTATTGATATATCTAACTCACATCGGTTGGGAAATCTAATGATATCCACTATGTCTCCTTCTAAATCACCTTTTTCGTCCACGGTGATATCTTCGGGTTTGATACCTACATGGGAATATTCTTTGTACGGTAATTTCTGTGGATATATGGTTTTCCAAACATCTATGGGGATAATATTTTTTATGCCAATCATTTTTGCAAACCAGGTATCTATTGGATTATTCCATACTTCATCTTTGGTATCAAATCTGACCAGCTTTCCTTTCCTAATTATGGCAATGAAGTCAGCAAGTGTATATGCTTCCTCGGGAGAATGGGTGATAATAATTGTCGATAGAGAAAATGTTTTTTGAATATCTTTAATGGTAATGATGATATCCTCTTTGGTTACTACATCTATCGAGCTTAAAGGTTCATCAAGTATTAGTACTTGTGGTTTGCTTACCAACGCCCTTGCAAGGGCTACCCTTTGTTTTTCTCCTCCACTTAGTGTTTGAATTCTTTTATTTAGTAAATGTTCTATTTTGAGCTTCTGGGCAATAGTCATAGGGTTGATATCTCTGTTCTTTTTCCACCTTAGGGGGTAGGTGATATTGCCTAAGACGTTGTAGTGGGGGAATAGGCTAAGATGCTGATACAACATAGAGATATTCCGTTTATGTGGTGGCTGTTGACCTATTTCTCTGCCGTTTAAAATGATATTTCCGGATCGATGTTTTCTTACACCAGCTATAATCTCCATCAAAGATGTTTTTCCGGCACCGGTAGGACCTACAATAGCCATATGTTTACCTTTGGGTAGAACAAATGATATATCTTTTAACTGAAAATCACCAAACTTGGCATATATATTTTTTACTTCAAGCATTTTTCTCACCCCATAGCCTTATGACAACAAATATCACGGCGGATATGGTCATGGTTATAACAGCTACTGGTATTGCTTTGGAAAGACCAAAGTTATTAAACAGTTCATAGACCATGACCGGTGCTGTTTTGGGATAATATGACACCATAACCACAGCTCCGAATTCACTAATGGCTCTAGCCCATGTTTGTATGGCTCCCGTTATTAGTCCTCTGAAGCTAAGGGGTAATGCTATGGTTGTGAAGGCCATTAATGGAGAAGCTCCCATACTCATAGCCGTTTTTTCAAGTCCGTAAGGTACATTTTTAAATGCGTCATAAGAGGCGTTGATGAAATATGGGACACTAACAATCCACATGGCTATTACTATACCTAGCATTGTACCTGTGATGTAAAAACCTCTTTCAGCTAAAAACTTTCCCAAGGGAGAATATTTAGGTGAAAATGTTAGTAATACAACGACTCCACCAACGGAATGTGGAACCATTGCTGGTATGTTAAGAAATGCCAGCCATATTTTCCTCGGTTTAAGTTTATCCCTTGCCAGAGCGTATCCAATGGGAATTGCGAATATTGAAGAAAGCAAAGTGGCATAGGAAGCACCGACAATACTGTTTTTAAGGGCATCAATAACTTCGGGATCGGTAAGTGCCCTTATGAGTTCCGATGGAGTAGTATAGATTGATAGTCCTAAGAAAGGGGTGAGGATAAATAGAGCCAGTAATGTTGAAAAAAACCTTAACACTCTGTCCCCTCCCTTCTATATTTTGCCCGGGGACCAGTGTCGAAGGGTATATCCCCTTTGCACACTGGCAGGCATACAGGTTTCCCCGTATACCCTAACGGCACGGTGCCCATAGGTTTCCCCTTAGGTACACCGGCTCGGGGCAGAATTATTATATCACAATGTATCCTTAACAAGAGGGTATAATGGATGTGGTGAATATGATATGTGGTTGTTGAGAAGGTATACATATGATAATTACATAAAAAAATTAAGAATGGGTAATTTTCGTGATCCTTGGTTAGTTCACCAAGGTTCTCTTTATATGTTTTTTTTAGGATACGAGCAGGAAGCCATATCTACTGTGAGAGTTGCCTTGAGTTTGGATGTATCTCCTGTTGTTGTAAGAACGTTGGCTTTTTTAGAGAGTATGTATTATGGCATAGAACGCGCATATGAGATATACAGAAAATATTTTAAAAAGTTGCTTTCTGAAGA